>WBXJ01000079.1 GCA_008933045.1 Verrucomicrobiota bacterium | reverse complement strand
GTTCTCGTCGTGCGGAACGGGTTGAGGATCTTTTTGCCACGGTCGCCCCGCGCTACGACCTGATCAATGATCTCCAAAGCTTTGGAATGCATCGGCTCTGGAAACGTCTGTTAGTCAAGGAGTGCATGGTTACTCAAGGGCAACCAGTGCTAGACCTCTGCTGTGGGACAGGAGACGTTTCGTTCCTGATGGCAGCAGCAGGGGCATGCGTTATCGGTTGTGATTTTAGCGAACCCATGCTCGCCGTAGCCCGCCAACGGCGGAAGGAAGAGTCGATCCAATTCATTCAATGCGACGCGCTCAAGATTCCAGTTCCGGATGCTTCGTTTGACTTGGTTACTCTCAGCTACGGCTTAAGGAACCTGGCTGATTTTGATGCGGGGTTACGTGAGGTTTGGCGGGTATTGCGTCCCGGGGGTAGAATTCTTATTCTGGATTTCGGCAAGCCACCTCAACCGTTGTTGCGGGCTGTTTACTTTGGCTACTTGCGCAAGGTAATTCCGCTCTTTGGTCGGCTGTTTTGCGGGAATGAGGCAACCCATGCTTACATTTACGAATCGCTTCTCAACTATCCTGCACAAGAGGGTGTAGAAGCTGCGCTCAGGAACCTCGGAGCAGATTGGTCAGAAATCACCTATATTCTGGGAGGCGTGATGACCATCAATCACGCACGAAAACCTTGGGCGATCACCCCATAGGCAATGTTTAAAGCGTTTTTTTAACAACAACTCTAAAGAATTGCCTCGGACTATTTGTCACTAACCGAAGCGAGAGTTCGGCAGGATTTAAAGAGTTGGTCTGTGAAGGGTAATCAAGCCACGACACTAAGTTTGTGGAAAATTGCAGGTGATACAGATAATTGGGCTCCCTCAAGTAATAGAGTTTTAATCGGTTTGAGTTTGCCTCGAAATTCGAAGCGACAATCAGACCGTTGACAGTCGGAGCAACTGCACCTGCGAAGAAACTTCTAGATTGATGAGAAGCACTCTGTCGGAACATTGGCCAATCTGAATCGGCAACCCCTCCATAGCTGCTGCTAGCCAGTGCGTAAAAGGTTCCATTCACCGAACCGACGTAAATAGTGCCATCCTGTCCAATGGTCGGCGACGCGTACATGTCATCAGTAGCCTGAAAACGCCATCGTTCTTTGCCAGTATTGGCGTCCACAGCATAGAAAATATTGTCGTCCGAACCAAAATAAAGAATCCCATCGCGACCCAGAGCTGGGGACGATCGCAACCAGTAACCCGTCTTAAACTCCCATTTTTGTACACCAGTTTTTGAGTCGCGAGCATACATTGAACCGTCATAAGAACCGTGATAAAGAGTTCCGTCAGGGCCCAAGATAGGAGAGGAATAAATGGAACTGCGCACGTTGGCTGTCCACAACGGTGCCCCCGTAAGTCCTTTAAACGCCCGCATGACACCGGCATTATCCCCGATATAAACGCTACCATCCCGCCCTATCGCCGGAGAACTCTGACACCGAGCCGAATACGCCGACCATACCTTTGCACCGGTCTCCCCATTGAGTGCGTAGATTTTATCGTCATCGGATCCGATGTAAATATTGCCGTTGGGCCCGATCGCGGGACAGGACCACACGCGATCGCCGGTGATGAATTCCCAACGCTTGCGACCAGTCGATGCCTCCAAGGCGTAAACTGAGTGATCTAAACTTCCAAAATAGACTAACCCATTCGTACCAACCGCTGGTGAGGAATGGATTTGTTCACGTGTCGGGAAACTCCACCGAACCTTACCGGAAGTGGCGTTGATTCCATAAAAATTGGAATTGTAACATCCAACATAAATACCACCTAACCCATCTAAGGCTGGTGAAGATCGAATCCAATTCCCGAGAGATGTTTTCCATTTTTGGATTCCAGTTTTACTGCTCAACGCGTAGAGAGAGTGATCCAAGCCGCCAAAATAAACGGTGCCGGTTTCATCGGTTGCTGCCGATGAGCGAATCACGTCAGAGGTTTTGAATTCCCAACGGACGGTCCCGGGAACGATATTAGTTTGTGCGGAGAGGTGATTCATTTCCAGCAGGAACATTACCGCCACAAGGATACCTCGAGAGCCGATCAATAAAAAAATGACACTGCGAATCATCAAGTTATGGATTGATTGAATGTAGCCCATGGGATTGTTTGTTGGGCTAGAGTAATGTCGAGCGATTGATCCAGCAATGACGATTTCACTGTCAGACATTCATGGAAATTTCTTCAGCAGAACTCGATTTTGACATCGTCCGAGTGGCGATGTCTGGTTGATTGAGGATGGAGAATTGGCTGCCTCAAGCCTAATCGCAGACCTATTCCCACTCGATGGTTGCCGGGGGTTTGCTAGAAATGTCGAAGCACACGCGGTTAACCCCTTTAACCTCATTACAAATTCTGGATGAAATTGTCTCAAGTAATTCGTAGGGCAGTTTTACCCAATCTGCTGTCATGCCATCCTGAGATTCAACTACTCGTAGCGCGATGGTGTAATCGTAGGTGCGTTCGTCGCCCATGACGCCGACGCTGCGCACGGGCAAAAGCACGGCAAAGCTTTGCCACGTTTTATAGTACCATCCACTGGTCTTCATTTCTTCAACCACAATCGAATCGGCGTTGCGCAAGATTTCACAGCGGCGTGGGGTGACTTCGCCTAGGATGCGGACCGCGAGACCTGGGCCGGGAAACGGCTGACGGAAAACGATTTCTTTGGGTAAACCAAGCTCCAATCCCAGTTGTCGCACTTCGTCTTTGAAGAGGCATTTCAACGGTTCGACCAGCTTGAACTTCATGTTCTTCGGCAAGCCGCCAACGTTGTGATGACTTTTGATCATCGCTGCGGGATTCCCTGCGATAGGAACTGATTCGATCACGTCTGGGTAAAGCGTGCCCTGCGCCAGAAACATTGCTTTGCCGACAGATTTTGTGGCTGATTGAAAAACTTCGATAAACGTCTTACCGATAATCTTGCGCTTCCGCTCGGGATCGGTCACGGCTTTGAGTCGTTTCAGGAATAATGTCGTCGCGTCCTCGTAATGAAGCCGCATTTGAAAATGCCGACCAAAAACTTCCCGGACGACATCAGCCTCTCGAGCTCGGAGCAGGCCGTTGTTGACGAAAATGCAAGTGAGTTGATCTCCGATCGCCTTGTGGAGTAGAGCGGCCGCGACTGAGGAATCTACGCCTCCAGAAAGTCCTAACACAACCCGTTCGGACCCTACCTGCTTCTGAATATCTTCGACCGCTTGGTCGAGATAACTTCGCATGTTCCAATCCTTGCCGCATCCACAGATGGTGTGGACGAAATTGGCGATGAGGTCTTTACCGCGAGGAGTGTGAACGACTTCAGGATGAAATTGTAGACCGTAAAAATTGCGCGAACGGTTCTCGATCGCGGCGTAGGGTGAATTATCCGAAACCGCCACCGCCTTGAATCCTTTGGGCAGCTTGGTCAAGCGATCCGTATGGGAATTCCAAACCTGTAATTTGGCGGGTAGTTTTTTAAAGAGCGGACAGGTGCCGTCAGTGATGGAAAGGGTGCCCTTGCCATACTCGCGTTTCATGCCGGGTTCAACCTTGCCGCCAAGGAAATGAGCCATGAGTTGGAGGCCATAACACACGCCAAGAATCGGGATTCCCAGTTTAAAAATCGCAGAGTCCGGCATCGGTGCGCTTTCGGCATAAACACTGTTGGGGCCACCCGAAAGGATGATCCCAGAGGGTTTTAAGGCGGAGAGTTCTTCGACCGGAACATCAAACGGCAGGATGACGGAATACACGTTACATTCACGGATGCGCCGTGCAATTACTTGCGTGTACTGCGAACCAAAATCAAGAATCGCAATTTGCTCGTTCATTTTAATTGGAGAAAAAATGGAATAAAGTGAGGTTTTATCGAACATTGTCGAGCTGAATTTGCGTTCGACTAGATCGGTTTTAGGCGAGGGGCTTCTATTTAACGTAAAAGGTTCTTCAATTCGGCTTCCTCGCTAATGGGCGGCTGACAAACAGTTCCAGTGCAAACATACGCGGTTGGTCGCTTTTCGCGAGGCTTTAAAGTCTTGGCAAACGGATCCACAGGACCCGTAGTGCCGAGCACAACTTTGTGGGGCTGAAAGGTTTGGTGAACTGCTCGCAAAAGAGATTTTGTGCCCGCCTTAGTCGGCGAGGCGATCACAACTCTTCTTGGAGGTTCCACCGCGAACGCCAACGCGGAAAGCAGGTAAGGCACCGCCTGCGGAGTTCGTTCCAATCGTTCGGCGAAAAGTTGAATCGATTTCTCCCCAGCTCGCTGGAGATCTGCTCGATCCGTGATCGCCGCCAGTTTCAAAATAGCGAGAGTAGCGACAGAGTTCCCTGACGGCTCTGCTCCATCGTAATCCTCCTTAATACGGAGGATCAGTTCAGGATCCCCACCGGCACTTTGCCAGAAACCTCCGTGCTCCTTATCGTAAAATCGTTCCATCATCGCTTCCGCGAGATCGATGGCAAATTGCAGATGGTCTGGCTCGAGAGTGATTTGATACAGCTCCAATACCCCAGCAAGATAGTTTGCGTAACCATCAAGAAGTTGAACCGAATCTCGTTCACCATCCCGCCAGCGATGGTACAACGTGCGACGAGTCTTATCCCAAAGCTCCTTTTTAATGAACCGAAGGTTTTTCTCGGCCGCTTTCAAGTAATCATCATTTCCTAACACCGCCGAAGCCCGAGCCATTGCTCCGAGCATCAAGCCGTTCCACGAAGCTAGAATCTTATCGTCCAGATGCGGACGGATTCGGCGGGTTCGTTGAGCAAAAATCTTTGCTTTTGCGGACGTCAAGAGAGCGCGTTCTTCGTCGTTCAGATTCGGTTGGACAATGCTCAGCACATTCTGATTGGGCAAAGGTTGTGGATCACTATGATCCAAAAAATTGCCCTCGGCGGTGATCCCGAAATATTTGACTGCAACATTCAACTCATCCTTCTTGAGAAACGAAGCGAGTTCACTCTGAGTCCAACAATAGAACTTTCCCTCCTTGCCTTCACTGTCGGCATCCTCCGCAGAAAAGAACCCTCCCGAGGAATGGGTCATATCTCGCAGTACGTAACCGAGAATTGCGCGAGCAGTGTCAAAATGATTAGTGGCACCGTTGATGAGTCCAGCATCGAGATAGAGGTGGATCAATTGTGCATTGTCGTAGAGCATTTTCTCGAAATGAGGCACAAGCCATTTGGCATCGACTGAATATCGCGCAAAACCTCCACCTAACTGATCGTTCATGCCGCCGTTCGCCATCGCTTCACAGGTATGCAACACCATCTTGATGGCGTCGTTATCTTTTTGTTGATTACCGTATTGGAGAAGGAATGCGGGCTGAGACGGGCGAGGAAATTTTGGAGATCCTCCAAACCCTCCATTCTGCTTGTCGTATTCTGACTTGAATGCAGCGGCGGCATTCCGGAGCAGCTTGGGGTCAAGCGCACTCTGATTTGTGGATCTTGGAATCATCATGTCGGCCAGTTGTTGATGGATACCGTTTGCGGATTCCTCAACCTCTGCGCGTCGGTGTTCCCAGACTTGGGCCAGTTGTTGAAGCAGTTGGAGAAAACTCGGGTGTCCATACCGAGGTTCAGGAGGGAAATAAGTGCCGGCATAAAACGGTTTCAGGTCTGGAGTCAGAAACACATTGAGCGGCCAGCCCCCTTGCTGTCCCATTGCTTGCGCTGCGGTCATATAGATCTTGTCCACATCAGGTCGCTCCTCTCGATCCACTTTGATGCTGACAAAATGAGTGTTCAAAAACTTGGCGAGAACTTCGTCCTCAAATGACTCCCGCTCCATGACATGGCACCAGTGGCAAGTCGAATAACCAATGCTCAGAAGAATGGGTTTCTTCTCTTGTCGCGCCCGAGCGAAAGCCTCCTCCCCCCAAGGTTGCCAATCCACGGGGTTATGTTGATGCTGGAGGAGGTAAGGAGATTTCTCGAGGGAGAGTCGATTGGTATGGGAGGCTGTAAGTTTCATCGGTGCACCTAAGGGAGCAAGAGGTGCCGCAAAAACAGGTTCGATCACGGTCACTACCACGAATGCCGTGGCAACAACAGTTCGAGCCCAAATCTTGGCACCAGACATCATGGTTTAAAAGTAAACCGTCCCACGGTCTTCGCAAGCCTGCCGATTTTTACGTCGTCAGTTTCGTCAAAATTCGATAACCTCACTGGGATGCTGAATGACAAGCCATGGAGGATTGACTGGGTCTTACGCTTGCTAATGGGTATCTTAGCATGCCTCGCCTTGAGCATTCTGATTGTGCAGGGCTATCGAAGCCTTCTGGATCCTGCTGCCGGATCCCCGCCGTTGTGGGTTACACTGACAGGAACCCTCACATCTCAAGGCATCGGTTTTCTACTGATTGATATTTTCCTGCGTAAACATGAGGTGACTTGGTCCGAAGCTTTTGGTCTTAAGTCCCCGAATTCTGGGCGTGCTTTATTATTGGCGTTGGTTGTGGGGATGTTTGTGGTGCCCATCAGTTGGTCCCTAACCAAGCTCTCAATTTTGATCTTTGAGTGGTTGCATATTTCCCCAAAACTTCAAGATTCCGTCCAAGCATTGCAGATGGCAGATACCACCACTCAACGAGTTTATTTCGCAGTTGTTGCAATCCTCATCGCTCCTATTTTTGAAGAGCTAGTTTTTCGCGGCATACTTTATCCGACTCTCAAACGGTATGGCTCCATGCGTTTGGGTTTGTGGGGCAGTTCGATTTTCTTTGGCATGATCCACATGAGTGCGACCGCCTTTGTTCCTCTCACCTTGCTAGCGGTGGTCATGTGCCTGCTCTACGAGACTACCGGGACGATCGTGGCACCCATCGTCACTCATGCGTTTTTTAACGCTGCCAACTACACCTACTTGATCCTCTCGAAATCCTGATCCATGACCGAGTTTGAACTGATCCGTCTGCTGCTTCCTAAGCTTCCCACAGGTCCACAAATGTTGCTTGGAGCTGGGGACGATTGCGCCATCTTAAAACCCTGTGATCCAGATCAAGAGTTACTCTTCAAGACGGATTCGGTCGTCGAGAATGTTCATTTCACGGCGGATACTCCTCCCGAAAAAGTCGGACGCAAAGCCCTAGCTCGTTGCCTGAGCGATATGGCTGCGATGGCTGGTCAACCAACCGTTGCGCTCGTCACGCTGGGTTTACCGACGGGATTCGATCCCGCTTGGGTGGAGCGTTGCTACGATGGGCTGACGATGCTCGCCCGACAATATGGAGTTGCGATCGCGGGAGGCGAAACAACTCGCTCCCTGGGTGGTGTTTTCCTGTCGGTTTCGCTCCTAGGGGTTATCCCAAAAGGACGGAGAGTATTACGCTCCCACGCCGTCGAGGGTGATGGTGTGTTTGTGACCGGTGAACTCGGCGGCTCGATCGGGGGGCGACACCTTGATTTTGAGCCTCGACTCGCCGAGGCCAGTTGGTTGGCGGCACATTTCACCCTTCACGCATTGATCGATATTAGTGATGGCCTAGCCGGCGATCTCGGTCATATTTTGATCGCCAGCAACGTGGGTGCCGAACTCTTCGCGCCCGCCATTCCTATCGCTCGGGTGGCCAAGCTCCGGGCACGTGAAGTGGTCGACGCGAAACCAGCACTTCTGGCGGCTCTGACGGATGGTGAGGATTTTGAACTATTGTTTACTTTGCCCAGCTCTCAAGCCGTCACACTCGCCGATGCTTGGAAAAAACAGTTCCCCCTACTCAAGCTGAGTTGCATCGGAAGAATTACAGCCAAAAGTGGTTTACGCTTGCGCGATGCTAACGGCATTAGAACTTTGCCGACCCATGGTTTCACACATTTCACATAACGTTGAGGAGACTCTAAAAATAGCTTCGACCCTATCAGCCGAACTGCCACCGGGCACTATCATAGGACTGCTAGGAGATCTCGGGGCAGGGAAAACCCAATTTGCGCGTGGTCTCGCCCAAGGAATTACGAGCACCAGTCGCGTGCATTCCCCAACATTCGCCTTGGTGAACCATTATGCGGGTGGTCGAATGCCCATCTACCATCTTGACCTTTATCGTTTGGAAACCTTCGATCAAATTCTGAGTGCGGACATTGAAGAATTTTTTACCCAACGTGATGGACTCACCATCGTCGAATGGTATGAACGCTGGCAACAATTGGCCCCGACCCGCTGGCAACCACGTGCCATTTTGGTTCAATTGGAGAGTTTAAACGAGACGCATCGACGCATCACAATCCATGATTCTTGCCCTTGAATTCTCTACCAACCGACGGAGCGTGGCCGTTTTTGAAACTTCCGAGGAGTCCATGATTCCGCCTCAACTCCTCGCTGCGGGTGACGAGGAAGTTCAACGGGGCACTTCACCGTTCCTTCTACTTGAGCGGGTGTTGGAGAAAGCCCAAGTTAATCCTTCGCAACTCGTCCAAATCCTCGTTGGGATTGGCCCAGGGTCCTACACCGGCATCCGGAGTGCACTCGCCATCGCCCGAGGTTGGCAATTGGCCCAGTCTGTTTTGCTTCAAGGAATTGCAACCTCAGACATTCTCGCCAAACAAACTCAGGCTTCAGGTTTTACGGGGCGACTTCACACCGTCATCGATGCACAACGCGATGAAATCTACGCAACCTCCTACCTCATCTCGTCAACCTACGTTCAATCGCTCGGCCCGACCGTTCTGAAAAACCCTGCTCTCCTTTTGATCGAGAAGGGTGACCTCGTTGTTGGACCGAGGGCTGATCGGTGGTTTCCAGAAGCAGGCTCCATTTTTCCAGAAGCCTCCTTCATGGCGATTCTTGCCCGCCAAAGCCCACACCTGCTAAAAGACCACGCTATCGAACCTATTTACTTACGCGAAACAACCTTTCAGAAAGCTCCTCCCCCTCGTCGGTTGCCCGCAGATATCAGCTAATTCATTTCGAGTTTTCAAGTGCTGTTCGGGCCCCGCCTGAATGCTTTAAGCAAACCGGCATCTCTTTGTCCGTAATGGCAAGGAATTGATCTGCGCTTCATTAGGCGAAACCGCCATCGCGCTGAAAGGCGTATATTCTCAACCTACCCAAGCGCGTAGTGCTGGATAAGCTACTCGGAGCTGTGGAAGGTATGATCTGCCACGGACTAATAACGCGGTGGAGAGTGCATCCGTCACCGTGGCGGAGGCATGCATGACGGCCGCGAACGTGGCAGTTTGAGTTGGTTCCCCCGTGGTGGGATCAATGATGTGCCCGAACCTTTTTCCATCGGCATCGAACGATTTACCCCAGACCGCAGAGACAGAAAGGGACGCATCCTGAAGTTCGATAGATCCCGGTGCTTCATCTTTTTTTTCTGGCGAGGGCGGAAGCGCAATTTTCCATGGATTGCCATCGCCATCACATCCGATGGCGATAATGGTGCTCGTTCCGCCGTGTAACAAAGCCGAAGTGATTTCGTGATCACGCAGGATTCCAGCAGCGCAATCGATGGCGTAACCCTTGCCGATAGAACCCAGATCGATTTGAACCCCAGGTCGATCGAATTGCACCGTTTGGTTTTCATCATCAAACTGCACGTGCTGAGAACCAACACAAGATCGAGCGTTCGCGAGTTCCAACGCCGAAGGTGCATGGCCGGTACCTCCCGCGAATCCCCACGCACGCAAGAGCGGTGCCACGGTCATATCAAATGCACCCTGAGTCTCTTGAGAAAAACGCACAGACTTCCGCAACAATTGAAAAACATCGGGATTGACTCGGACGGGGCGTTGACCCGCATCGCGGTTCAAGGCACTGATCTCACTCGTCGGTAAGTAGAAACTAAGTTGAGCCTCGATGCGTTCGATCTCATCAAGAGCCTCCTCGGCGACTGCCCGCGAGCGCGAACTCGCTGCTCCGGGTATAACAATCTCAAACCGAGTTGCCATGGCGTGCCGAGCGATTCTCAACAAAGCAGAATTCTCCATTAGGTTTAAAAAAAAGGGTCCGGGTTTGCACCCGGACCCTTGCGATAAAAACAGAATTAAGAACTACGAGAGATCAGTCCAACCGTAGCTAATAGGCTTCAGTTCGGTCACGGGCATCACTTTGCCATCACCGGTTGTGATCTTACGGGTCTTTGGATCAAATTTGCAGGCGACCCCTAAACGTTCAGACATTTCCCCGAGCGAGATGACCGTTTGCACCTTCGTGGCGAGATCAATGTTAGCATTGGGTGCCTTGCCATCGCGGATACAATCGAACCAGTTCTTTTCATGCACCGCGACGTCCTCGCCGGGTTTAATACCGCTGATAGTTTCGGGTTCGACCTCCTCAGCAAACTGACGCTCAGGTTTGAGTTCCACTCGGTTACCGGACATATAAAGGGTTCCTTTGTGTCCGTTGATCTGTTCGATCAAACCCGATTCGCAAACGGTGCTCGAGATCATCACAAGCGTCAACCCGCTTGGAAACTCTGCCAACAATTCAACATGCTCTGGCACATCACGTTCCGGAGTCCCCGGTGTATTCTTGTCGCTATGCACTCGCTTCGTCGCGATGCTCACGACACGAGTTGGGTATTCAGGATTGCCCGAAGCAAGCATGTAAGGATGCAAACGGTGAGGGAAAAGATCCCCAAGCAGACCACCACAATAGGGGTAATACTTACGCCAACGGAAGTAATGGTCCGCGTTGAACGAGATTTTTTTGTGAACGGGACCTAACCAGTTCTTCCAATCCAAGTTCTCGGCTTTCGCGTCCGGGTCAATCTTGTAATTCCATTCGCCCTTAGGATTATTACGTGGGTAAGACCCTTGGGCCATCACCAACTGGCCGATCTTACCAGCCCTGATCATTTCAGCAGCTTTGTGCCATTTCGCATCCGAACAACCCTGTGAGCCAACTTGGAAAACGATTTTACTGTTTTTGACTGCATCGTGAATTTGGAAAGCCTCACCCAAATACCGAGTCATCGGTTTCTCAACGTAAATGTGTTTGCCCGCTTGAATCGCGTCCAACGAACATTTGGTATGCCAGTGATCCACCGTAGCAATCGTGACGGCGTCGATATCCTTACGCTCCAATAATCTGCGATAATCGTCGAAACCTTCACATTTACCCCCGATGTAAGCCTTGGTGGAGTTAATCCGGTTCTGCCACACATCACACGCGGCGACCAGTTCAACATTATTAGCCGCAGCATCATTTTTCTGGGAGCGAACGTGGGCCATTCCCTGACCTCCGACTCCGATAAAACCAACGGTAATACGATCATTCGCACCGATCACACGGCCAGGCGAAGGAGCTTTGTTTTGGCCATAAACAGGGGTTTTAAACATGTTTACAGCGGCGACGGCAGCGGCAGCGGTCGCGGTCTGCTTGATAAAGTCCCGGCGCGTATTCGCGCCGGAAACGGGTTGGCTCTGTTTTTCTTGCATAAAACGCTT
>WBXJ01000078.1 GCA_008933045.1 Verrucomicrobiota bacterium | reverse complement strand
TACATTGATTAGCCACCCGTGCGTCGTAGGCGGTACAATTAAGACAGATCCTGAGATCAGCCCCGCACTGATGGCAGTTTTCACTCCGCCCAGGTTGACCGGGGAGAGTCCAGACCCAACCACACTTGTAACAATGCCGGGTCATGCTGAATAAGATTCAGGGCTAGGCCCGCTCGCGGTTATGGCTGAATTTACCGTTGCGGCGAGTGCGGTTTTGCTGGAGGTCGGAGGTGTAGGAGTCCCGGCTGTTGGCCTGGGACAGGTACATCCCCACGAGCGTCGATCGCTTGGGGCAAACTTTCGAAGCCCCATTCGACTTGGAGAACAAACGACTTACTTTGGCAAACCAACTCACCAACCCATGATGAATCCAGAAATGATTCCGCTCAAGCTGTTTCTGCTTTAAATCGTCTGAAATGCTTCTTGGCAAGTGTGTTACTTTGGCACAATTTATTCGGGTGGCTGAAATCATTCGCCTAATAGGAGTGGTCAATGCGGGAGCTTGGTTTGGCTCGCTTTTGTTTTTTACAATCGCGGCTGGGCCGGCGTTTTTTTCGCTTGAAATGACCGAATTGTTAGGGCGTCCGCATGCGGGAGCTGCGGCTCAAATCGTGATCGCTCGACTTTTTCAGCTGCAATTCTGGTTTGCAGGGGTCGCATTATTGCAGGTTTTAGCGGCATGGCTTTACACGGGGCGTCCGGTTCAGAAACTGACCTCTGTTACCTTGGGTTGTGTGGTAGCCTTTGTGTTGGTGGGGGCATTCTACGCAAGCCCACGACTCAAAGCGTTGCACCTTCAAAAATACGCGATGCAAAGCACGTCGATCCAAAAAGTTGAGGCAGCACGCGCTTTCGGGGCTATGCATGGTTTTTCGCAACTTGCCAACTTGTTGGTTTTGGGTGGAGTTCTTTTCCATTTTTGGCAAATGTATCGGCATTCCCCAGTCTCTCGTTTTGCACCCGCGAATAAATTCCGACCCCCATCCAACGGTCCAAACGCAGGATGATGGAGTTGCAGGGCCTGCACCTGATCTCGCAAAGGCATCCAGATTTCACGGAAATGTTATTTGACAAACTTCAGCGACTGGGTCTCATTTAGAGGGTGGGGCACTTTCGGAAGGTGCCGTTGTGAACAGGATTACAGAATGAATGCGAACGAAAGTCCTTCGCCTTACAGTGGTAATCAGGGTTATGGGTATCACCCAAAGCCTCTGGTAGTCGAGGACACACTCCGAACGGAGACGATTCAAATCGAACGGAAGGCTTTCATCTTCACCCTTAAGGATAATCCACGAGGGCGACTGTTGAGGATTACAGAGGATGTGAATGGCCGCCGTGACACGATCATCATTCCTGCGACTGGCTTGGAAGATTTTCGTCGGGCACTGGAAGAAATGTTAACGACGTCGATCGCAACACCACTTCCACCAACCAGCGGTTGAGTGGCGGAAGTCCTGTCATCACCACAGATCGCAACCGGTTATTCTTTAGTCTTGGATTTCTTTTTGACTGTGGAGGTTGTTTTGCGTGGGGTAGAGGCGCGTTTCACTTTGGCAGCCGTCGCTTTTTTGGTTGAAGCTTTTTCTTCACCCAACCGAGGAGCATCACCCCAAAGATCTTCCAGTTTGTAAAGTTCGCGAACGTCCTTCCTCATGATGTGGACGATGACATCAAAATAATCGAGGACGACCCAACTGGAGTTGGGGCCGCCTTCCGAGCGCGGCGTAAGCTTGTGATCAGTTTTTAAAGTGTCGGTAATTTCCGAGAGTATCGCACGCAGGTGCGGGTCACTTGTGCCGGTCATGATCACAAAATAGTCTGTGATACTCGAGAACTCGTTCACTTCGAGAATCGTAATATCCTCGGCTTTTCGGTTTTCAGCTAACGTTCGACAAAGGACGGCCAGTTTTTTTGAATCCATTACTTTCGAGAATATGTCCCGAACCGTCCTAAAGATAAAGTTGATTCGTGCGAATGAACTCGGCCACTGTTGACGGAGTCAAAAGGCTGATGTCACGTTTGGTTCGGCATCGATCCCTGATTTGGGACGCCGAAACTCCGAGCGGAAACCCTCGTAATTGCCGAGAACGGAACGGTGTGGGGACTGGAACAAGCGGTTCCCCAGGCCGTGGGATCACGATAAATTCCACCAACGTTGCCAACTCCTCCGCTTCCCGCCATTTGGGAAGGTGCGGCACATGGTCGGCACCGATGAGGTAATGGAGTTCAGTATTCGGATGGCGATCGCGAAGGCTACGGACGGTGTCGATCGTGTAGGAGACCCCCCCACGCGCAATTTCCAAAGGATCGACCTCGGCATAAGTGCGACCCGCCAACGCGATCCTGAGCATCGCGAGACGGAGGCCGGATGGTGCGAGTGGGTGATCTGGTTTGAAGGGCGATTGTGCGGCCGGAATGAAGATGACGCGATCCAACTCCAGTTCCTCAAACGCGGCTTGAGCCACGAGGAGGTGGCCTCGGTGAACGGGGTCAAATGAGCCGCCGTAAAGTGCGATACGTTTCATACGCGGGCTGGGTTTGATCGTTAGCAACATCGTCGGATGCTACGGTACCGTTCATCTAAATGCGTGAGATACCGTTGAGTTTCGTCTGCGATTGGTTTTTCTTCCTGAACTTTACACGTCAGGGTAGCTGCATTCTCGGCGGAACGTTTCAGGGCTGTTTCGCCGGAAAGTTCACGCGCCAAGGCTAGTCCGAGTGTCGCTGTCCCCAACAAACCTGGAGCAAGCCCTGCTTCTTGAACTGCATATTCGGGTAGCCACGTCGGAGGTGTTTCTTGCAGGTGTGCCGGTTTTCGGCGTAGGTACAACTGGTACCATTCTCTAGCGGCGATCAACACAATCATCACTACGAGTAAAAGAAAAAACCCGGCGACAGCGGCGTCGAGATGCTGGTTGAAGTGCAGGACGCGATTGTTCCGCACGGCAACCGTTGCCTTTTTGAGGAGTCCAGCATCCCCAGCGGTTTCGGCTTGCTGCACGGCTTGTTGAAGTGCCGGCAATTTGACATCAAGCTGATTGGCTAGGGCTAGAAATCCTAGACGAGGATCGGCACTAAAAATTTTCTGGTAACCTGCCGTCATCGTTACCGAGAGTAGCCAAACCAGCGGGATCAATGTGATCAAGGCATAGGCGGGTTTAGGGTGGCGGGGGCGCAACTCAGGAGAAGGATGTTGGCCGAGGTGCATTTTTAAAATGATCGTCGTCGCCAGGCAAAGGGCGATTGAAGAGAGCAATTGGTTTGCGATTCCGAAAAGTGGCCAGAGCGAGTTGACACCACCTAGCGGATCGCGCACGCCCTGAACCAGAAAGTAACCCCAACCTGCCACGACGAGAACGCTCGCGAGGACATTGGCGGAGACTCGTTTCGTATCGCCTAAAGGTTTCCACAAGTGCCCCAGCACATCTTGAAGTAGGTAGCGACCGACCCGCGTCCCGGCATCCAGCGTGGTGAGAATAAAGAGTGCCTCGAACATGATGGCGAAATGGTACCAAAGATCCAACCAACGGCCGTTCACCGCTTTGGAAAAAAGGTGTGCCATGCCGACGGCGAGTGTTGCGGCACCTCCCGTGCGTCCGAATAAACTGTTCTCGCCGATCTGCCCTGCGAGTTGATCCATTTGCTCAAGGGTAACTGGGAAGCCCGCCGCGTTGACTTTGGCGATCGTATCGAGCGCGATTGCTGCCGAATCTGCTCCCACACCTTTGACGTTGATGCTGAGGTAAACTCCGGGGTCAAGCGTGCACGCGGCGATTAAAGCCATGATCGCTACAAGTGACTCCAAACACATCGCTCCGTATCCGATGGGTCGCGCATAGGCTTCTCGGGTCAAGATTTTTGGTGTCGTTCCACTGGCGATCAGGGTGTGAAAGCCTGAAATCGCACCACAGGCGATCGTAATAAAACAGAAGGGGAAAAGTTTTCCGGCAACAACCATGCCCGACCCGTCGATAAACCGAGTCACAGCGGGCATTTGCAAATCGGGCAACACTAAAAACACGCCAGCCACCAGCGCGAAGATCGTGCCGAGTTTCATAAACGTGCTGAGATAATCGCGCGGTGCGAGGAGTAACCAGACGGGCACTACGCTCGCCGCGAGTCCGTAAACAATGATCATCCACGCAAGCGGTTCGGCGTTGATCGTGAAAAACTGCGCCCATGCCTGATGTGTGTGTACGAATTGGCCGCCCCACACCGCCAGTAGTAGGAACAGGATTCCGAGGATCGAAGCTTCCAGCACCCGCCCTACACGCACGAAGCGCAGGTACCCACCCATCGCCATCGCAATCGGGATCGTCGCTCCTACCGTAAACACCCCCCAAGGACTTTCAGCGAGAGCTTTGACCACCACGAGGGCGAGCACCGCGAGGAGGATCACCATGATCGCAAGGATCGCACCGAGCGCGATTATTCCGGCGGTCGTGTTGAGTTCCTCCTTCAACATCTGCCCAAGAGACTTTCCATCTCGCCGCAAAGAGCAAAAGAGAATCACAAAATCCTGCACCGCACCGCCGAGGACCACGCCAATCAGAATCCAGAGGGTGCTCGGTAAGTAACCGAACTGCGCCGCCAACACCGGCCCCACCAACGGACCTGGGCCGGAGATCGCCGCAAAATGATGTCCAAAAACAATCCACTTGTTGGTTTTGACGAAATCTTTTCCATCATCATGCGCTTCACAGGGAGTGGCTCGACGTTCGTTCAACGCCAACACTTTTACAGTGATCCACTTCGAGTAAAACCTGTAGCCAATCGCGTAGGTGCAAAGTGCCGCGATCAGCAAATAAATAGAGTTCAAAGCCTCGTGCCGCTGCCAAGCGATTGTCGCATAGGCACCCGCACCAAGGAGTGCTAAGGCAACCCAAAAAAAGTTGAGCAAAGTTCGTTTCATCTCCAAAGACTGTGGACTCATTGATTTATGGCGGTTGGCGGTAGTGAGATCAACTGGTAAAGGGCAGAAAAGTGTTTCTTCAAACGCTAAACACGCTCGACACCACGCTAACTTTTGGCGACGTTTAGACAGGTTTATTATTTAATCATGGCTCAAAAAGCTTACGCGCAGGCGGGTGTGGATATCGACTTGGGAAACCGAATGAAGGCAACGTTGCCTCAATTGCTGGCCTCAACGCATCGATCTGAGGTGCTGGGTAAAGTCGGCGGCTTTGGTGGCTTGTTTGCCCTCAACACCAAAAAGTTTAAACAGCCCGTACTGGTTTCGAGTGTGGACGGAGTTGGCACCAAGCTAAAAGTTGCTTTCGCCATGAATCGCCACGACACCATCGGACAAGATTTGGTGAACCATTGCGTCAATGATATTGCGGTGCTCGGAGCCGAACCGCTTTTTTTCCTCGATTACCTAGGCACGGGGACACTGGAGCCGCATGTTTTTACGGAGATTATTAAAGGTTTTGCGCGAGCGTGCGCCGAGAATGGTTGCGCCTTGATCGGGGGCGAAACCGCTCAGATGCCTGGATTTTATCAGAAGGGAGAATACGATCTGAGCGGCACGATCGTCGGCGTGGTAGAAAAATCACGCATGCTAGATGGTAAAACGATCAAGTCCGGAGATGTTGTGCTGGGGATAGCTTCCAGTGGGTTGCATACAAATGGATACTCCTTGGCACGCAAAATTCTTTTCGAGAAGCTCGGCCATTCTCCTAGTTCAAAACTACCCGAGTTGGGGAGCAAAACGACTCTCGGCGCGGAGTTGCTCAAAGTTCACGTTAGTTATGGGATGGTGGTGCAACGGTTACTCAATAAGTTTAATAAAACGGGTCAACCCCGCGTTATCAAAGGCATCGCGCACATCACGGGAGGTGGGTTCATCGATAATATTCCACGAGTACTTCCCAAGAAGTGCAATGTGCAGATTTACAAAAACTCTTGGCCTTTATCTCCTCTATTTCAAATTTTGGCAGATCAAGGAGGCGTTCCCGAAGCGGAGCTTTACCAAGTGTTTAACATGGGCATTGGCATGACAGTGATCGTCCCGGAAGCTAACGAAGGAGCGGTGATGAAATTAATTCGTACATCGGGCCATGACGCTTGGACCATCGGCCAAGTGACGAAGGGCAGCGGGATCGTTGAAATGATTTGATGGCGAGGTTCCGCTGATCGTCCTCTGGTAATAAAAAAGCCGATGGCTTGTGAGCATCGGCTTTTTTAATGAAATGGGGATCGTTTCTATTTCTTACTCGGCGGGTGTTTCTGTCTTCAGTTCGATTTCAGCAAACGGGGTGAATCCCAAGCCGTTTTCTGCTGCCGCGTTCGTCGGGAGTTTCTTGTTCGCCTTATTAGGGCTTTTAGGAGCCGATGCTTTGGTCGCAGGCGTGGGAACATGCTCGACTCTCTCCTCTTCGTCATCGGTATCGTCCGGCTCGTTGTCGGTCATTTCCTCGAGCTCGCCTTCGTTCGGATTCTTTGCCCGCTTGTTGCGTGGCAACGGGCTGATCATGACGTTGATGCCTCGCCCGATCAACTTGGCTGGCGAATCTGGAGTTCCGAAAGGAGTGGATTTCGTAATAAAATCTCGGATTCGTTGAAACCCAATCTCTTGATGGGCCATCTCGCGACCTTTGAAGCGAAGCACCACTTTGACCTTCATATCTTCACAAAGGAAGTTGATCGCGTGCGAAAGTTTCACATCGAAATCATGGGGGTCAATTTTTGGGCTGAGCTGGATCTCCTTAACCTTATTGATGTGCTGATGTTTCTTGGAGTCCTTTTCTTTCTTGGCCTGTTCGTACCGATACTTGCCGTAGTCCACCAATCGGCAAACAGGGGGCACAGCATTGGGTGCGATTTCCACCAGATCAACCCCAAAGTTACGTGCCTTCGTCAGGGCGTCCCCTAGCGGGATAATGCCCAAGAGTTCGCCTTCAATACCAATGACACGCACTTCGCGGGCGCGGATTTTGCCATTGATCCTGACGAACGTGGTGGGAGTCGAGTTGCGGGGAGAAAATGGGCGGCTCAAGCCACCCTCGCCGGTTGAGATTTATCCATGTATCTGTCGTTTGGTCGTCGTTAGGAGCGGACTACCCGCTTCCGTTCTAGCTCAGTGAGACAAAAAGTAGCGCGTTTGGCAAGCTACAATTACAATAAACTGTGGGTTCAGTTTTTTCCGCAGAACCCCTTGCTTAGGCGGCCGGCGGGGTACTGGCCCGTTTTTCCATAATTGCCTTCACGATTTTCTCAGTGAGTTCCGGTTTATCCATCATCGACTGGCGAGCGGCGTCGCGCCCTTGTCCGATCAATTCCCCTTGGAATTGAAGCCACGCACCCCGCTTGTCGATAACTCCATTGGCAATGCCGACATCTAGAATGCTGGATTCACTGTTGATCCCTTGATTGAACATGATGTCAAATTCCGCTTCTGCAAACGGAGGTGCCACCTTGTTTTTGACGATCTTGACCCGCACATGATTGCCGATCGCCGCGCCAGTAGCATCCTTGATCGTTTCCTTACGGCGGATGTCCATGCGCACCGAAGCATAAAACTTGAGTGCTTTCCCGCCGGGGGTTGTTTCAGGATTACCGAACATGACACCGACCTTTTCCCGCATCTGGTTGGTAAAAATGCAGGCTGTCTTGGCTTTACTCAGAATCGCTGTCAGTTTTCGCAATGCTTGAGACATCAACCGAGCCTGCATTCCCATCGTCGCCATTCCCATCTCACCTTCCAATTCGGCTTTCGGCACCAAGGCTGCCACGGAATCGATCACAATCACGTCCAATGCGTTCGACCGTGCAAGTGTTTCACAAATCGTCAAGGCTTCCTCTCCGGAGTTCGGTTGAGAGACAAGAAGTTCATCGAGATTAACTCCAAGCTTTCGAGCATAGCCCGGATCCAGGGCATGCTCGGCATCGATAAACGCGGCCAACCCACCGGCTTTCTGTGCATTGGCGATCACGTGCAGCATCAACGTGGTCTTACCGGATGATTCAGGACCAAAAATCTCCACCACCCGACCTCGGGGAATTCCACCCACTCCGAGAGCAATATCTATCGCCAGCGATCCTGTTGGGATCACGTCGATATCCACCTTGTAGGAGGATCCCAATCGCATGATGGAGCCGTCCCCATACGCTTTTGTGATAGATGAAATCGCGGCATCGAGATCGCGTTGTCGGGAGGCAGCCGTTCGAGGCCCATCGTGGCCTGCTGCTGCGGCTTTTTCAGCATTCTTTTCGGCTTTATCGGCCTTGTCAGATTTTGGAGGCATAACAGAATGGGTCGCTAGCTTTCGTTTCGATCCAGTAGAGGTAACCGAACCAGCCGCCACGGTCAACGGTGGTATCGTAATAATTTCCGAGTTCAGGATTGTGATTTGGCGAGCGGCAGATGGTGTTAGATTCATATTCACGCCAAATTTACCATCAGGGGTAGGACAACCGCTGTCCATGCCAAGAATATCTTTACCCCCGCACTTTTTCTTTTTTTTCTTCAAGGTCCACACTGAGACTTTTGCGGTCGCTAATGAGCTGTTTCTGGAGTTGGATCACGGTTTCGTATTCTCCTTTTTGCATGGCTTTCTCAATCTCGCCTGTGATGAAGATTTCGCGTTCGGCGATCTTTGAGGCATACAGCGAGTCAAGATCCGCGAGTTCCTTTTTCTGACTGACGCTGACCTTGGCGGTGGGAGATTTTTTGTTGAGGCGTTCCATCGCCAGTTCGTAGGAGGATTTCATAGGTGTAAGTTTCGGCTACACGGAATTGAGTCGGATTTGGATGTCCTGACCCACAGCACGCGCTTCGTGAGTGATGACAGGTTTGTGAGGTGTTTCGGTGCAAGCACCCGTGCGGAGGTTAAAGGTCCAGCCGTGCATAGGGCAGGAGACTTGACCCATGGCGCAGTTGCCTTGCGAGAGGGGAGTGCGTTTGTGAGGGCACGCATCATCAATAGCGAACCATTCGCCGTTGTGGAAGAATACCGCGAGGGTTCGTCCACTCACAGTGACTTGCAAGCCTTGGTCGGGAACTATTTCAGAGAGCTGAGCTACGGTGATAAAGTCCGAAGTGTTCATACTTCTGGAACGGGAGGCGTGGTCGCTTTTTTCTTCCAAGGTTGGTCAGGAAATTTGGGGGGCGGAGGCATCTTCGGTTTTGCCATCTGCAATTCAGGATCTCCAGCCTCGGCACCACTCGGGCTGGGAACGGGTAAACGCCACGAGGCAATGCGCGCTTGCAAGCCGTGGTGCTCAGCAGTTTTTTTGTCCCCCGCCTTCATATAAAAAAGCGAGAGATTCGTATGCACTAACTGTTCGTGCGGCTTGAGTTGTTCCGCTTTGTGCCCTTCGACGATGGCGATGGAATAGTCACCCAGGCGATAATACGCCATGCCAAGCGCCAACTGTGCCTCGAAGTTTGCGGTGTCCACCGCGAGCACGGCTTGCAGCTTTTCGATGCAGTCGGCATAGTTGCCGCCGCTGAATTCGAACATGGCTTCGTCGTATCGGTCTTGGAGCGACATGGTTTGCTTGGATGTTTCGCGTCATTGCACGAGTGTGACTCGTGCGTGAGTTACGGCTAGTTTTACCACAGAACCCGATGTCATTGCCAATAAAGATCATCTCGACAGATTTTGACGGAACCTTGCACAGCGATTCAGAGGTGCCCCGCGTGCCTCATCGTTTAGAACGGCTGATTGCCCAATTGCAACGTGCAGGTGCTGTCTGGGTGATCAATACAGGGCGTGATTTAAAGGATCTGTTGGAAGGTCTGAGGCTTTCGGGTCTTTCGATCCGGCCCGATTTCGTCATCGTTGTCGAGCGTGAGATTTATCAGCATGTGGAGGGTCGTTGGGACTCCGTTGAGGAATGGAATCAAGGCTGCACGGGCGCGCATCAAACCTTGTTTCATGAGGTGAAGCGATCCCTGCCCGAGGCCGTGAATGAAATTCGTGCGCGGTTTCAAGCCACCATCTACGAAGATGGATATTCGCCATTCTGCCTCATTGCCGAGGATGTGGAGACGGCGGCTGAAATTCATGAATTCTTGGAAGGTTATTTCCGAGATATTCCAGAGCTAACGGTTGTCCGAAACCATGTGTATGCTCGGTTGAGCCACAGAGCCTACAACAAAGGAACGGCTCTAGCCGAACTCGGTCGTTTATTAAACATCTCCCGCGAACATATTTTTGCTGCAGGCGATCATTTGAACGACCTACCGATGCTCTCTAAGAACTATGCAAATTGGATCGTGGCACCTGCCAACGCCGTGCCAATGGTCAAAGAGGCGGTCCTGCGCCAATCGGGGTGGGTGAGCGACTTCAACTGCGGCCACGGGGTGGCTTGGGGGTTGGAACGGGTCCTAGAAATGCACGGCCTGCCGATCGTCACCGCACCGGAGTGACCGAGGAGTGGAGGAGCTGAGAACCTAACTCCCCCCTATACTTCGGAACGACCTTGAGGTTCCGCGTTACGCAAGGAATAGGTCTGACCTCGATGCAGGTTGTGCAGTGCCTCCTTGAGGGTCTCAATTTCCTGTTCGGTCAAATCCTGATCATGTTCGGCTTGCGAAAGAAGCGCACTCAGTTTTTCAAGTTCCCCTAGAACTGCTTCCAAATCGCGCCGGATGCGTTCGACTTGGATACGAGCACTCGAATAAAGTTGGGAAAGGTGGCGTGAACGATCCCGTGTGGCGCGATCCTGAGGCTGATTTTGTTGCGGACGCTGGGGTCGTTGCGGACGTGGGTCGGGTTGACGTCGAGGCGGGGGAGCTTGCCCTTCAGCGGCGGGATTCCCGGGTTGATCCGAGGGCTTAGATTCTTGGGGCGCACCTTCGGAAGGATTTTGGGGCGAGGGATTTTCCGTCGAGGCTTGATCGATGGCATCATCCTGCCCCTGAGGGCGAGGTTGACGGGAAGCGCCTGAATTATCAGATTGCGGATTACGATCTCCGGGACGCTGCGAGTCTGGGGATCCCATCGGGCGACGGTCACGTCCAAACCGGCGACGAGGTGGCGGGCGACGAAATCGAGGCTGTGCGTCCGGCTGTCCTCCTGATGAGTTTGAACCGGATGCAGGCATAGGTTCGGGGGCCGCCGAGGGCGGCGGCGGGACATCTTGGTGCGATGTAACTCCGGGTTCGTTATCCACGATCTCTAAGTTGCCTAGTTTTGCAGACGGGGTCAACACTATTGCCTTTTGGGTTCTGCGATGTGGTAAGTCGATGAGAATTAGGTCATTACGACGATTTCTTTCATCACACAGTTACGCAATCTGGAAATGCAAATTGCTTGAACGTTCGTGTGGCATCGCTTTAAAGTCCTGATCCATTATGGCCTTGGCTGAAAGTATCCTAATTAACCTTCGTGTCCTGCTCGGAGCGGACCAAGTGTTCACCGCTCCCGAAGATCTGATCCCCTATTCCTTCGATGGGACCGCCGCTCTGCAACAAATGCCCGCTGCAGTGGTTTT
>WBXJ01000077.1 GCA_008933045.1 Verrucomicrobiota bacterium | reverse complement strand
CTCAGATCCTTCGAAGGCTCCGGACCTTGATCGATATTGATGCCGCTGGTGTAATCGTTTTTTCCAACCGCCGTCGCCGCAAACATTCCCGCAAAACCACCCACATTGCCCCTCGGTGCCGCCAGAATAAACACGGTCACCTCGCGCAGACGACGACGCTTACCCTCGATGAACAGAAAATCATCCTTGCCGTCAAACCTCGCGAACGCCTCGGAATCATCGGCTCTAAAAACAGGGCGACCCAGTGCCCACGGCTGCGTGGCTCGAAATGAATCAGTTGTTGAATCCAGCCATCGATCAAGCGGATTGCCGTTCCCAAGCGGAGCAAGGTCTGCAGATTTTCGAAGGCTAGACTGATCAAGGGAATTCAGATGCACAATGAGACCTGCCTTCACAGGAGGCTCGATCGCAAACGTCACCTGCACCCCTAAGCAGAGCACGAGGAGGAGAAATTTCATCAACGAAGAATGAACCAGCCAGGCCAAACCATCAAGCCCGCTCAATCATAGATCGAAGGCTGAAGTGGCATAACAGTTGGGAAACCAACCCTCAGAAAAATCGATGGAAGGTGATCATTCTATTTTACTGCATCGTAAGCATTGGTTAAAATGAAAGATATGCGAACCCTTATTGGACTTTTCTTATTTGGCTGTTGCATGTTCGTTTCGCTCGACATGGTGCAATGTGCAACGTCGATTAAAACAAGGCCCAACATTGTTTTCCTCATGGCAGACGACCACGCCGCGCACGCCATTAGTGCCTATGGCAGTGTGATCAATAAAACCCCAAACCTTGATCGATTGGCTCAGGAAGGAATGCGGTTTGATCGTTGCTTCGCCGTCAATTCGATCTGCACTCCCAGTCGCGCCACGATCTTGACCGGCAAATACTCACATATCAACGGCGTCCCAGTGTTCAATCGTTTCGACGGATCACAACCCACCGTTGCAAAACACCTTCAAGCCTCCGGTTACTACACGGGTATGATTGGCAAATGGCATCTGGGCAGCGATCCAACTGGATTCGACCAATGGACAGTCCTTCCCGGGCAAGGTGCTTATTTTAATCCAGATTTTCTCGTTCCCGCAGGGCGCAAGAAAATCGAGGGTTATGCCACCGATATCATTACCGATTTGGCTATCGATTTTTTAAAGAATCGACCGAAGGATCAACCGTTCTTCTTAATGTGTCATCACAAGGCACCGCACCGTCCTTGGGAGCCAGACGCCAAACATAAAGCAATGTTCGCCGGCAGGAACATTCCTGAACCTGCGACTTTGCGTGATGATTACTCCACGCGGAGCGATGCGCTGCACGAAAACAGGCAACGGGTTTTTGAGGATCTCACCCGAAGTGATCTGAAGCTGCTGCCACCCGCCGGAACTACAGGACCCGCCCTCAATGAATGGTTGAACGTAAAACCTACTGAGGTAGAAATCGTCGAGAATGGACAGAAAAAAACGTTGCGTGGTGAAGAATTAAATCGATGGAAATATCAACGATATATGCAAGATTACCTCGCTTGCATTCAATCCGTCGATGATAACGTCGGACGCTTGTTGGATTGGCTGGACGCCAATGGGCTGAGTGAAAATACGATCGTCATTTACACCAGCGACCAGGGTTTTTTCTTAGGCGATCACGGTTTATATGACAAACGGTTCATGTATGAGCCTTCAATAAAAATGCCATTTCTTGTGCGTTGGCCGGGCGTCATCAAACCGGGTTCCGTGCAGAAATCTCTCGCGATTAATCCTGATTTTGCTCCCACTTTTCTCGAAGCTTCGGGCTTAGCTGTCCCGAAGGACATGCAAGGTCGCAGCCTTTTGCCGCTCTTGAAAGGCCAACAACCTCCTAACTGGAGAACCAGCTTCTATTACCGCTACTACCACGACCCCGGTAATCATAACACCCGAGTTCACTACGGCGTTCGCACTGACACTCACAAACTCATCTACTACTGGAAAAAGGATCAGTGGGAACTTTTTGATCTTCAAGCCGACCCTCATGAACTTCGTAATCTCTACAACGACCCGCAACAGAAGCCCACGATAGAAAAGCTTAAAGTCGAACTTGCCAGATTAAGAAAGGAATTAAATGAGGAGGATAAATTCGCGGATCAATTGCCGGCTGATGGAGTCGATGGCCCGTTTCCTGACAAAAAACGCATCGCCCCAACAACACTCTAGTTTGACGCTTGGGAGAATGTGCGCTTTATCGACTAGAGGATATTCGGGTTGGTTGCTGATCGTGCTTTCGGCTATTGGAGTAGCTACGGCTCCACAAATTACCGCTGCTACTCGTCCGAACGTGATCGTGATTTTGGCGGACGATTTAGGTTATGGTGATCTAAGTTGCTACGGACACCCTACGATTCGCACTCCCAATCTCGATCGAATGGCTTTCGAGGGAATGCGTTTTACAGATTTTTATTCGGCAGGTGAAGTGTGTACTCCCAGCCGTGCAGCCTTGTTAACAGGCCGTTATGCGGTGCGGAGCGGCATGGCACATGATCAATTCCGCGTCTTGCGAAATCGATCCACCGGCCACCTTCCGGAGAGTGAAATCACGCTCGCTGAGAAACTGAAAGAGCGTGGCTATTCAACAGGCATCGTCGGAAAATGGCACCTTGGGGTCTGGTCAATCAATCCCGTTGGACACCCTCGACGTCATGGTTTCGATTTTTTCTTCGGCTTGCCGCATTCCAACGATATGGATCCGACCTCGATTGCGCCCCGAGGTGCAACTCGCCGCCCTGACCAAGATGCGCTGTGGTGGAACGCTCCTCTCTATCGGAATGACGAAGTTGTTGCTCACCCAGCGGATCAGACACAATTAACGCGGCTCTACACCGAACAAGCTCAGCAATTCATCAAATCACAGAAGACAAATCCATTTTTTCTCTACGTTGCTCACACCTTCCCACACGTGCCACTCTTCGCTTCCAAAAAGTTTAGAGGAACAAGTCGGCGTGGAGTTTATGGAGACGTTGTTGAGGAACTCGACTGGAGTGTAGGTCAAATTTTGGAGACATTACGGCGCGAGAGATTGGCCGAGAACACGTTAGTATTTTTTACCAGCGATAACGGTCCATGGCTCATTATGAACGAGCAGGGTGGCTCTGCTGGCCTCTTACGCGACGGTAAGGGGAGCACTTGGGAAGGTGGAATGCGTGAACCCGGGATTGCGTGGTGGCCTGGAACAATCAAAGCCAATGTCATCAATACGAACGTAGCTTGCATGGTGGATATTTTCCCCACAGTCCTCCATCTTGCGGGTGCGGATTTACCTTCGAATGTAACGATCGACGGACGTGATATCAGTCCGACATTATTGAGCGGCAAAGCGATTCCAACTCGTCCAATTTTCTTCTACCGAGGCACCCGAATTTTCGCAGTCCGCAAGAACCAGTGGAAATTACACATTCTTACACAGGGAAGCTACAACCAGCCCAAGCCGGAAGCGCAAGACCCGCCATTGCTTTTCAATCTTGATATCGATCCGAGCGAAACATTCAATGTTTCCACGAACCACGCAACGGTTGTGGCCGATTTGTTGCATGAAATCGAAGCCCACCGTGCAACGGTAACACCTGCAAAATTACAATTGGAACAGGTGAGTATTCTTGAGGAACCAGTCACCAAAAAAACGAGTAAACTCTGACGCGCTCACCATCCTAACGATGAAACGAGATCTACGATCCTTCCTGATTTTAACGCTCATTCTGTTGCTGAAGCAGTTCTCTGGAATGTGCGCCACGGCACCTAACCCGTTTGCGGCTCCGGGAAAAACTCGGCCCAATTTCCTACTCCTGCTTTCAGATGATCAGACGTTTCGGACCCTCGGAAAAATCGGTGAGTTAGAGGTCAAAACCCCGAACCTTGATCGCTTGGCGAGGCGTGGATTGCTCTTCACGCATTGTTTTAACCAAGGAGGCTGGAGCGGTGCCGTCTGCGTACCTAGTCGCACGATGCTCAATACCGGTCGAACCGTCTGGCAGTCTCGCGGCACGAATGGTGCGGGCATCTCTCAGGGCGCGGCACTCTGGGGCGAGACCCTCGGACAATCGGGTTACGACACTTTCATGACAGGTAAGTGGCACATCCCTGATTCGGCACTCGCCCGTAGTTTTAAAAAAGTCGGAGTATTAACCGGTGGTTTTCTGCAATCCACCCCCACGGATGGCGAGGCTTATCACCGGCCAGCACCAACTAACTCATGGCAACCGCAGGATCCGCGATGGCAAGGCCACTGGCTCGGAGTAGATGGCACGGTTGTGCACAGCAGCGAACGCATCACGGACTCAGCGCTAGACTTTCTGAAAACTAGAGCCACCGAGAATTCAGCCCCATTTTTCATGTATGTAGCGTTCAATGCGCCGCATGATCCGAGGCAGGCACCTAAGAAATACCTAGACTTATACCCACCTGATCAACTGAAACTGCCTCCGAATTTTTTGACGAAGCACCCGTTTCTGATCGAGGCAAATTTTGAGGGTCGCGATGAAATACTGGCTCCCTATCCACGAACTCAGGGCGGCGTGCGTGTCCACCTTCAAGAATACTACGCCATCATCACACATCTGGATGCACAGATCGGGCGCTTGCTGGACGCGCTCGAGGCCAGTGGGGAGGCGTCAAATACGATCGTCGTATTCACTTCAGACCAAGGACTCGCGGTAGGGCAGCATGGGCTAATGGGGAAACAGAATCTCTATGATCATTCCTTGCGAATGCCATTCATCATCGCCGGGCCAGGGGTTCCGCGAGGGAAGAGTACCTCGGCCCTGATCAACATGCAGAGCCTTTTCGCCACCACTTGCGAGATGGCCCGGGTCACTCGGCCCATCACGGTGCAGTTCCCCAGCATTGTCCCATTGATCAACCGTACGACCACGCAACTAAACGATGCGCTTTATGGGGCGTTTCTGGATCGTCAACGTGCCGTTCGAACAGCGGATTGGAAACTAATCCGCACTCCACACGCTGGCGTCGTCCAACTCTTCGACGTAAAACGCGATCCTTGGGAGCAACACAATCTAGCCACGGATCAAAGGTTCACACAGGTTCTAGCAACCCTAGATAATCGGTTACGCGAGTTAATGATCGAGATGAATGATCCGCTCGCTGAGGAAAAAGTTTTTGGTTCTACCGCTTCACCAACGGGTGAATCCACTAGCCCATGAGTAAAACGTCCGCTGCACCGCAATCAAGACGTCCAGTGTGGCGAATATTTTTGATCAGTTTGATCACGACGACAATTGTTATTGTTGGGGTTTTATTTCGACCTGTTGCCCCAAAGCCTATCGCAGCTAAACCAAACGATGCGCAAACAACTTTGGCCGACACAACCCCAGCCCCCAGTCCAACTCCCGTCGGCATGGTTTGGATTCCCGGTGGAGAGTTCTCCATGGGGACAGATGATCCCACCCAAATGATTTGCGGCGGCCCAGATGCAATGCCTGATGCTCGTCCAATTCACCGCGTCTATGTAAGTGGCTTTTGGATGGATGCAACCGAAGTTACAAATGAGGAATTCGGGCGATTTGCTCAAGCCACAGGTTATATCACCGTCGCCGAGCGGCCCCTCCGGAAGGAAGATTTCCCAAGCGCGCCACCAGAGAATCTGGTGCCTGGGTCCATCGTTTTTCGACCCACCTCGGAACCTATCCCGTTGCAAAATCATCTGGACTGGTGGGAATATGTGCAAGGTACCCATTGGCGTCATCCGTTGGGGCCAGGATCGGGCTTGGCTGGCTTGGAGAAATATCCTGTGGTACACATCGCCTTCGAGGACGCCGAAACCTATGCTAAATGGGCTGGAAAACGTCTACCTACGGAAGCGGAATGGGAATTCGCCGCACGCGGAGGGTTAACAGGTCAGCCCTATTCTTGGGGAAACGAATTGAAGCCGAACGGCAAATGGATGCTCAACATTTACCAAGGACAGTTTCCAACGCACGACCGTGCCGAGGACGGTTTTAGTGGAATTGCGCCAGTGGCTCAGTTTCCTAAAAATGGTTATGGGCTATTCGACATGGCCGGCAATGTTTGGGAGTGGTGTTCCGATGCCTATCGCCCCGACACCTACGCAACCCGCTCGGCGTTAGGGACAGTCACGCGAAATCCGACAGGGCCAAAGGAGAGTTTTGATCCTGCAGAACCCGGTGCCATCAAACGGGTGCATCGAGGCGGATCGTTCCTTTGCACAGACCAGTACTGCACACGTTATATGATTGGCTCACGCGGCAAGGGAGAGGTGAGCACCAGTAGCAACCACCTCGGCTTTCGATGCGTAAAAACAAGTCGTTAATCGAATTATGACCTTGGCTACTTGGTGCAGTAATTCTGGTTCGAGGATCAGGCTTGCACTCCTTCGGATGTAAGTTTTCAATGGGTTGAGAACAAAGTTTTTGTCAAATTCCTATGTCTGCGATTAAAACGAAACCGGTCAATATTTCCAAAGTCCTTTCAATCATTATGGGGGGCGGTCAGGGGACCCGGCTGTTTCCGTTGACACGAGAGCGATCCAAGCCGGCCGTGCCGTTGGCTGGAAAATATCGATTAGTGGATATACCCATCTCCAATTGCATCAACTCGGGACTCCGTCGAATTTATCTTCTGACTCAGTTCAATTCTGCCTCGTTACACCGGCATATTTCACAATCTTACAAGTTCGATCATTTCAACGGAGGGTTCGTTGAAATTCTAGCCGCCGAACAATCCTTCAAGGATACCTCCTGGTACCAAGGCACGGCAGATGCGGTCAGAAAAAATTTGGTACATTTTCTCAATCACGATTTTGAATACGCGCTGATTCTGTCCGGTGACCAGCTATACCGCATGGATTTTTCAAAGATGGTCCAACAGCACGCGGCCTCAGGGGCCGACCTGACGATTGCTACCCTGCCTGTCCCGAGGGACCAAGCCAGTGCGTTGGGGATTCTACAAATTGACCAAGAATCACGGGTCACTCGTTTTGTGGAAAAACCTACGGATCCACTGGCACTCGAATCATTAATGGTTCCTCAAGAATTCAAGGATGAACTCGACCTTGAACCGGGGAGCGAGCGTTACCTTGCCTCAATGGGTATTTACATATTCAACCGGGAGGTTCTGTTGAAGTTGTTGGATAATGACAAAACTGATTTTGGAAAACATATCATCCCCGATGCCATCCAAACTCATCGCGTTTTTTCTTACATTTATCAGGGTTATTGGGAGGACATCGGAACCATCCGATCCTATTTTGAAGCGAATCTCAACTGCACAAGCGAGCTACCTGCGTTTAACTTTTTCGACATGCAGGCTCCGATTTTTACTCGACCGCGTTTTCTCCCCGGCTCCAAAATTAACGGAGCTGAGATTGATCACGCCATTGTTTCGGACGGCTGCATTATCAACCATTGTCATATCGACAATTCAATCGTGGGGGTGCGATGCCTTGTGGACACAGGTTCTTATATCCACCGATCAATCCTGATGGGTGGTGATTACTTTGAGTCCGATGCGATGATGAAGATCAACGCCGAACAGAACCGGCCTAAAATTGGGATTGGCAAAAATACTCGGATCGAAAACGCAATCATCGATAAAAATGCGCGGATCGGTGATAACTGCGTCATCACTCCCAACGGCAAGCCTGAGAATATGGATCACGAACTTTATTACATTCGTGATGGGATCGTGATCATCCCTAAGAATGGGGTCATTCCAGATGGAACCGTGATCTGACGCGGCACTTATTTTTTGCGCGTCGAACGTTCCTGCATCCAAACGACATCCTTATTATTCGCTTGCGGGCCTCCAAGCTTACCGATGGGGACCTTTGTTCTCGGATCAAGCCACTTCTTAATTTCGGCGTGCCCATCTGCGAACGAAAACCCACCCGCTCCATTATGATAACTCGCTGGAACATCCGGCATCGTCGTCCCTGCAGCGTTCGGATACCCATCCATCACGACCACAAAAAAACCGTCATTGATGCTGTCCTCGCGTTCGTCGAGCAGAACGAAAGTTGAGGTGGGACCTGGGACCGTGATGTGACTGAGGCGAGTATAGACTTTCCACGCGGCACCCCATCCCCCATCGGTGCCCGAATTGCCGCCCACCCAAATATTCATCGACATGCTCCGCACGCGGGGAACTTTTTTCTTCTCCGAATTGGTTGTTAAGCTTTTGTCACCGGGGCATTTCCAGATCAATTTGTTTTTTCCGGTGTAAGTCGCGAGTGGGCTTTGATCGAGATGCTTTGGGTTCCAATTATCAGGATCCGTTGACCCTAAGCTTAAAATTCCCTGAACCCATGCCCCATCGCTTGTATTCGCATTGACGTCGGCGGCGTAGGCATACGGGATCGCATCATTGTTATCCGTGGCGTACATACCCCAGCCCAACAACAACTGGCGGTGGTTATTCATGCACATGATGCCTTGCCCCTTGTTTTTTGCTTTCCCCATCGCGGGTAAAAGCATTCCGGCGAGGATCGCAATAATGGCGATTACCACGAGCAATTCGATCAGGGTAAATCCCCTGCGCACCGCAGGGAACCTTGAAATGGATCGCTGAAAGGTATTCATGATGTAGTGTTTGGTGTCTTTTCATAATCCCACATCCAGCTTTAATAACAAGGTCAAAAAATATCCAACCCTCGACGAATTCTGCGCGGGGCTGATAGTGTGCTGGAATGATCAGCCTCGAACAGGCGCAGGAGTCTATTCTCGGAGCCATTCCCAGTCCGGACATCGAATATATTTCGCCCACGGCAGCGCGGGATCGGGTGTTAGCACTCGATATCCGCGCGACTTTAAACCTGCCTGCGTTTGATAATTCGGCAATGGACGGGTTCGCCGTCCGGAGCCAAGAAACATTAGATGCCACTTCAGAATCACCCATCACACTCCGGGACTTGGGGATCAGCGCGGCGGGAGATGCAACCGCTCCAGATGTCCAAGCTGGCACATGCGTCCGAATCTTTACAGGCGCTCCAATTCCTCGCGGAGCGGATGCTGTGGTGATGCAGGAGGATACCCGACAAGTTGGAGATCAAGTTCATATCCTCGATTCGGTTCGAGCTTGGGAAAATGTGCGGTTCAAAGGAGAGGATATTCGTTCGGGAAACGTGGTGTTAACGGCAGGGCGACGCCTGAACTCAGCCGCGCTAGGTTTGATCGCCGCGCTAGGTATTAACACCTTGCAGGTCGGGAGACGTCCACGCCTCACCATTTTAGCAACGGGCGATGAACTGAAGGACTCGAGCGAACCTCTTGCAGAGGGGCAAATCTACGAGAGCAATCGGCTGATGATCTCGGCGATACTCGAAGCAGCTGGAGCCCTCTGCCAGTACATGGCGATTGTGCCGGATGATCCGTTAGCGACAGAAAACGCTTTGGCGCAAGCATTGGATTCGTCGGATGCCGTTGTCACTACAGGCGGTGTTTCAGTGGGTGAAAGGGATCATATCAAGGCCGCATTTTGCCGCTTAGGCGGACAACTTCATTTATGGCGGGTTGCTATCAAACCGGGGAAACCGTTTGCTTTTGGACAGTTGGGAGGGAAACTTTTATTCGCCCTCCCCGGTAATCCCGTATCGGCCTTCGTCACCGGCCTACTCTTAGTACGTCCGGCTGTGCTCCGTTTTCAAGGAGCTCATCGAGTGCATTTACCAAGGTTCAACGCGGTGGCTGGTGAACGGTTCGAGAATCGCGGAGATCGACGACATTTTGTGCGCGTGCTGATAAATAACGAGCATCGCGTCGTGAGTGCTGGCACGCAGGCCGCACATTTTATGGGTTCACTCGCATTAGCCGAGGGCTTGGTGGATTTAGGCCCTGGAACCAGGATACAGCCGGGAGAAACTCTCGAAGTATTGAACTTCTGAAAAGGCTGACCTAACCAAGCTCAGAACTGACGCTTGGGAAATTCTAGAACAAACGGCTTAGGTGCGGTTTTGAAAGTGGAAGTCACAGGCGATGGCACTGAAAGTGCCGGCACCGAGGGCAAGGCGATGCGGTTGGCGATTGATTCGGCCAGATTGAGTTCCGAAGGTGGGCGAGCGAGCAACGGCAGCGACGACACCAAAGGTTGCGAAGGTGGAAGACTGCTCTTGCCAAAACTTGGATTAAAACCCACTGAGAACGATTGGAAAGGATTCGCCTCCTGCCTTGTTTGATCCTGAGTCGTGTTGATAGGGTCGAACGCACCGGCGACAGAAGGGGTGATGTTGCGCGGTTGGATCATCTGCTGGAAATCGGCGTCGTGCGCGTCATTCAATCGCTGCCGTTCTGCCTTCTTTAAAGGATCAAGCTCACTGGCTCCGGAAATGGGTAAAAAATCAAACTTCCGCAAACCAAAATTCTCCTTAAGCCGGTCATCTGCTCCAAACATGCGGTTGGCCGGGTTGAGATACTGCTGTAAATTCGACGCTGTGGCATCCTTCCCATTCTTCCCATTCTCCCGAGTATCTTCTGAATCCACACCATCACGTGAGGTCGTCCCACGGAGTCTGCCGTTTTGATCTGTCGAATCAGAATCCTCCTCACCTTTAAATTCTGGATCCTCGTCAGATTTTGACTTGTTTTCCTTCGACTTAGATTTGGATTTGGATTCGTCCTTGTTCTCCCAATAGGTTTCGATGGCTCCCTTGCGGCCTTTCGTCCCGGAATCGAATATCGAGTTGTCCCGCACCCCTAGCCGCTCCTCCATTGTGGTCGTCTTGTCCGATGAGGGCCGAAACATCCAATTTTTCTTCTGGTCAAAATAGTCCTCTAGCTTGCGGCTGAGGTTTGGATTGATGGGCTGGACACTGGGCGAAGCGATTTCTCCTGAGGAAAAATCTGGGGTGGCACCACGTTTGATAAAATTAAACCGGCGGGAGATTTCTTCAGAAGTGAGGGCCGGTTTGGAACCTTCCGCCTTTCCAGAGCTGTCGGAGAAGACAATTTTTTCTCCAGCTCCTACCCACAAGGTGGTGCTAAACAACACGAAGCCGCAGACCTGAGGAACAAGCCCAGACGCCAACGTTTTTAGCGATTTGTTTACCATTTCAACGTTCCATTTGTAATCCCAAACGGAAGGATCGTCAAACGAAAGATATCCATAGTTTGAGATAATTTTTGGATGGAGGTGTCGAGCCGAGTTCCACGGAGGTAGACTTTTTTGAGAAATGAATTGGTCCCGCTCGAATGAAGCGGTGATCGGTTATTTTTACCTAGCAGGAAATTCGCTAGATGGAGCGAACCATGGTTTCAGTGACCGCCATCTCGCTTGGGTCCACGGTAAACTTTTTTCAAAATCCCCCAAGTTGACCCACAGCGCGAGTGAGATGTTTTTTCACGGCGAATGGTGAAACCAACATCATTGATTCCTTACGGCGTAGCCTGACTGAGACGATAGATATTTTCCAATGTACGAATAAACAACCCACCATCAGCGGCTGCACACGAAGCAAGGGAGCGTTCCTCCAAGTTATTGGTGGCTAATACTT
>WBXJ01000076.1 GCA_008933045.1 Verrucomicrobiota bacterium | reverse complement strand
GGCAGTGTCTCGATTGAATACTGGCCGGCGAATCGGGTCTAAATCTTTGGAGCTTGTGAAAAAATTCACAAATCCACTTGCGAGCGGAATTCGCACGTGCTAGGGTATGATCATCGGATTAAGGTTAACACGAAACTTGATATGAAATTGAATCGTAGTTTGTTCGTTATGGCAGCTTCCCTCGCCACTTGGCAGGCAGCCTCCGCTGGAGACATCGTCGGGAAAATTACTCTCAAAGGGACTCCTCCTGCGGAAAAAGAACTTCCGTTGGATGCGAACTGCGGAAAACTTCACCCCGACAGCAAACCCACAACCCGTTTCTACATCACTGACGGGAACGGCGGATTGGCCGACACATTCATTTATCTCAAAGAGGGCCTGACAGGTAAGACTTTCGAAGTTCCCGCAGAATCCAAGTTCCTGAACCAAAAAGGTTGCGAATACGCTCCTTACGTTAGCGGTGTGCAGACGAAGCAAAAGCTCGCGGTTAAAAACAGCGACGAACTCCTGCATAATGTCCATCCCACCCCTGCTGTGCCAGGTAACAAGGAGTCAAACCAAGCTCAGTTGCCGAAGTCCAAGGACCTGATTTATTCGTATGATAATCAAGAGATTCTTCTGCGCATTAAATGTGATGTCCATCCTTGGATGTTCGCTTATGTCGGCGTAGTGGATCACCCCTTTTATGCGGTTTCTGCTAAGGACGGCACCTTCAAGATTTCGAACGTGCCCGCCGGTGAATACACGCTCGAAGCGTTCCATCGCAAGGGCGGCAAAGTGACACAAAAAGTAACAGTAGGTGCTGGAAATGCGACAACGGACTTCACGTTCGCAGTTCCACCAGCCCAATAGAGCGGTTTTGCACTGACGAAAGTGTTTTAGTACTACGCCGCTGCGATTCAATGTCGTATCGGCTTTTTTACTAGAACCGTCCATCCATGATGAATCTACCATATCAAACCAACTGGGCCGCGCGATTTGCTGCGCTGACAGTAGTTTGTGTGTTGGCTCTGATTGGGATCGGTGGGTTGGTCACAAGCAAGGGCGCCGGTATGGCCGTGCCTGACTGGCCCACTACCTTCGGGGATAATATGTTTTTATTTCCGATATCTCAATGGACTGGAGGCATTTTCTACGAACACATCCACCGTTTGGTAGCTTCAGGTGTCGGTTTTTTAACTCTCATTCTTGCGGTGTGGCTTCTGTATTCCGAGTCACGTCGGTGGGTTAAATGGATGGGTCTAGCCGCCTTACTGTTAGTGGCCGTGCAAGGGTTATTAGGCGGTTTGCGAGTAACCCTGTTCAAGGATCAACTAGGAATTGTTCATGCCGCTCTGGCGCAAGTGTTTCTTTGTTGGATCGCGTGCCTCTCCTTTGTGGGAAGCCGCTGGTGGAAGTGCGTTCAACCTACTTCCCGTGAAATCAGTGCCAGCCGATCGCTGAAGCCCAAATTTATCCTCGCGTCCGTGCTGATCTTCGCCCAGCTCATTCTGGGAGCAACTCTTCGTCACCAACACGCCGGTCTTGCAGTGCCCGATTTCCCGTTGGCTTATGGCAAAATCTGGCCACCGACCGATCCAGTTTTTATTGAGAAAATCAATCAGGCCAGAATGGATAGTCGCGATTTCAAGCCGATTACATCCGGACATATTCAAGCGCATATGGCCCATCGAGTTGGCGCGCTAGTCGTTTTCGCCGCAATTCTTTTTTCTTGGCTCAAGGCTCGTCAGGAGTTTGTAGCAGGTCATGGCTTACGAAAACTGGCCAACTTTTGGTTGGGAACTGTTTTTGTCCAAGTTGGGTTAGGGATTGTGACGATTTGGTTCAACAAACCAGCCGACATCGCTACCCTTCATGTGCTCGTCGGAGCCATTTGTCTGGTAACCGGAGTTTTGGGTTCCGTCGCTCTGGGTCGTCTATCCTTTCCGAACATCGACCTGACCAATCTAGCCTTCGAAACTAATGTTCAACCTCGAACCGCAACTGCATAATCACTGAATGAAAGCAACGGTTGCAACCACTGTGCTCGCACAGTCAGAGATGGAGGAGAAAGGGACGATGGCCGTGCTCACCGATTTGGTGAAGGCACGACTGACAAGTTTAGTGTTGCTCACGACGATGGTGGGTTTTTATGCAGGGTCGCGAAATTCGGTCGACTCTTGGCTAATGGCCCATGCAACGATCGCCACAGGGTTGCTTGCTTGCGGAGCGGCCGCACTGAACCAGTTGCTAGAGCGCAACCACGATGCGTTGATGCGACGCACGGAGTCACGCGCGTTACCTTCTGGCCGCCTGACACCAGATCAAGTGTTAGTGATTGGTGGGACACTTTCCGCCGCAGGCTTGGCTTATCTCGCGTTGCTCGTCAATCCGTTGACCGCATTCCTTGGAGCGATCACCCTCGTCAGTTATTTATTTGTCTACACTCCCTTGAAACGCGTCACCACCCTGAATACAGCGATCGGTGCCATTCCGGGTGCTCTCCCACCGTTAATGGGGTGGACGGCCGCTCAAGGGACGCTCTCCGTTCAAGGATGGTCCTTGTTCGCCATTCTATTTTTCTGGCAGTTGCCTCACTTTTTGGCCATCGCGTGGATGTATCGTGAGGATTATGCACGGGGCGGGTTCAAGATGTTACCCATAGTAGATCCGCAAGGGGAACGAACGGGGCGTCAGGCATTAAGTCACTCCCTTGGGTTGCTTCCGGTCAGTCTTTTTCCATCTTTACTCGGCCTCTCCGGCATGCTTTATTTTTTTGGTGCGTTGCTCTTGGGGATTATTTTCGTTGGGTTCGCAGTGCAATTTGCCCGCGCCAAGGACATCAAGACCGCACGGGCACTCTTTATTGCCTCAATCATTTACCTGCCCCTGCTACTCGGATTGCTCGTTTTTGACAAATTAAAATAAGAATGCAGTGCAACCTTGACATGCCCCAAATCAAAACCTTTACTTGCGCGACTCAATTCGGGCAAAAGTCGGTTTTTGCACAAGGGCCCGAACTTTAAAGTTTAACTGAACCATGCAATATAGTCACGATACACACAACCACACGCACGAAGCGCACGACCATGAGGAGATGGGGTTTTGGACCAAGTATGTGTTTTCTACCGACCACAAGTGGATCGGCATTCAATACGGCATTACTTCCCTGCTCTTTCTTCTTTTTGGTTTCGTACTCATGGGACTGATGCGCTGGCAGCTAGCCTATCCTGGGACTCCAATTCCCGTGTTTGGTCCGATTCTCGAAAAGATGCTGGGGTCAGCAGCCGCTGGCGGTGTGATGAGCGCGGATCTTTATAATAGTTTTGGCGCGATGCACGGAACTATTATGGTGTTCCTAGGAATTGTACCTCTGGCCTTCGCTGCGTTTGGTAACTATGTTGTGCCGCTTCAGATCGGAGCACCGGATATGACCTTCCCACGTCTGAATATGGCCAGCTACTGGTTGTATTTTCTAGGCGGCGTGGTGATGGTAATCAGCTTTTTTCTCCCGGGCGGCGCAGCACAAAGCGGTTGGACAAGCTACTCCCCACTCGCCACAATCATCCCGACTCAAGGACAAACATGGTGGTTGCTTGGCATGGTTTTGCTGATCAACTCCTCCTTGCTAGGTGCCGTTAATTTTCTGGCAACAATTATTCAGTTGCGGGCTCCTGGAATGACATGGATGCGATTGCCTTTCTTTGTTTGGGCACAATTTGTCACCGCTTTCCTCCTCCTGCTCGCATTCCCTCCTCTTGAAGCTGCGGGTGTGATGCAGTTGATGGATAAACTTTTCGGTTGTAGCTTCTTCCTTCCTACGGGCCTAATAATCTCAGGGAAAGTCGCCGATGTGAGTGGTGGCGGCAGTCCCTTGCTCTGGCAACATCTTTTCTGGTTCTTAGCTCATCCAGAGGTTTACGTCCTGATTCTTCCGGCTATGGGAATCGTCTCCGAGATTCTTTGCAACAACATCAGAAAGCCAATCTGGGGTTATAAATCCTTGGTTTACTCCCTGTTCGCGATCGGTTTCCTTTCCTTCATCGTCTGGGCCCACCATATGTATATGACCGGCATGGGAACAGCGATCAGCACGTTCTTCCAAACGACAACGTTGATCATCTCGATCCCGTCCGTGATCATCTTGACCGTCTTTTTTATCACCCTGTGGGGCGGCTCCATCCGCTTTAACACTCAAATGCTCTTTACACTCGCGTTCCTCGTAATGTTCGGCATCGGAGGTCTCACCGGACTACCTCTCGGCTTCAATTTCGTCGACCTGTTCCTTCACGACAGTTATTACGTCATCGCTCACTTCCATTATATAGTGGCACCCGGAACCATCTTTGCCCTGTTCGCAGGGGTATACTATTGGTTTCCTAAAGCTACCGGTCGCTATATGTGTGACTTCTGGGGACGTGTCCATTTCTGGTGCTCCCTAGTTTTCATGAACGTTGTATTTTTTCCGATGTTCACCCAAGGCATAGCGGGTATGTCTAGGCGCATGTACGACGGCGGCGTCAACTATTCCCAGGCCGCAAACAAAGGTCTTTTGGGAGCTCTTCCAGATTCGGCCATCTACTCGAACGTCATCATTTCGATCGGGGCATGGATGTTACTGTTGGCTCAGATTCCATTTATCTTCAACTTCTTCTGGAGTATGAGGAACGGTCGCAAAGTGGAATCAGATAATCCCTGGGATGCAACAACCTTGGAGTGGCAGACACCGACTCCTCCTCCCCATGGAAACTTTGCAGTCGAACCCACAGTTTACCGTGGGCCGTACGAATACAGTGTGCCGGGAGCAGTTCGAGATTTTATTCCACAAAATGAGATCGATAATAAAGGCAAAGCCAAGGCACCGAAGAGTTAATTTTAGTAAGTAAACATCATGGAAATACCATACACAGTCAAAGAACGGAAAGATACCGGCCTTTACAACGCCAAGTTGGGTATCTGGCTGTTCCTCGCCTCTGAAGTCATGCTTTTCGGAGCGCTCTTCTCGGCGTATATTCTCCTCCGCGTCGGTGCTACGCCGGGCACCTGGCCTCACGGGTTGCTCAACGTGCCTTTGGGGACTCTTAACACCATTGTCCTGATCGTCTCCTCCGTGACGGTCGTAATGGCTTGGGCCTCCCTCAAGATGAACCAGTTTGGAAAGTGGCGGATGTACCAAGCCGCCACGCTCGTGTGCGCGTTGATCTTTTTAGTGATCAAATCGTTCGAGTATCACGACAAGCTCACGCATTACGAAGTAGTTACGAAAGAGGGCGACAAGCATCATGTCTATGATGGTCACTTGGTCCAAGAGGACAAGGATAAGGTCGTGTTGCACCCCTCAGCTCACCGTCTCTACACCGCACGCGCAATCGCACTAGGTTTCGGCCCTGAACCCGCAGGAGCACACGCCCCTGCGGATCACGGCGCGAAAGGGCACGCCGAAAAGGAAGCGTTAGTGACCATTCAACGATCCACCATTGAGCATATGGAGAATTATGGACCCAAGCACCATCCGTATTTGGCAATCTATTTTACACTGACCGGTCTCCACGCCCTGCACGTTATTGGCGGAGCACTGGTCATGGCGTTCTTCTTCGGCCCCGGTGCCAAGATGTGGAAAACTGATCCTGAGCGTTTCACAAACCGTATCGAAATATCCGGGTTATTTTGGCACTTTGTGGATTTGGTCTGGATATTCTTGTTCCCTGTGTTGTACCTTCTTTAATCCATTTTATGAGTCATTCTTCAACTCCAGCTAAGCTCCACTCCGCCTCTCACGGTCACCATGATGTTGCCTCCGAGGTTCGTCGGTATTTGATTATTTTTGCAGCACTGACCGTGGGGACCATTGTCACGGTATTGGCCTCCTATATCAATTTTGGTTCGCCAACAATGAATATCGTCGTGGCCTTATCAATCGCCAGCATCAAAGCGTTTTTGGTGGCTGGGTATTTCATGCATCTCATTTCTGAGAAGAAAATGATTTATATGATTCTGGGGTCAACCACATTTTTTTTCGCTGGTTTAGTCTATCTCACTTTGTGGTCTATGCACCCAGCGAGCTTTATCCATCATCAAAGCTATGTCCCTTAAATCGTTTCATATCGTGTTCATGCTTGCCACCTTGGCGCTGAGTTTATTCCTGACCGTATGGGCCTATCAGGAATTTGCTCGGACTCAGGTGACTAGTTACTTAGCCGCTGCCATCTGTGCAGCAGTCACCAGTTTGGCAGTGTTGGTGTATGGACGGTTCTTCCTAAAGAAACTGAAACACATCAGCTACCAATGATCTCAAAACGAATTAATCACGGTCTGGGAGCTGTCCTCATCGGTCTCCTAGTTTTTAATCCTTCAATTGCTTCGGCCTGCGCCGTCTGTTTCGGCAAGACCGACTCTCGACTAGCTGTGGGTATGAATTGGGGGATTCTTACCTTACTATTCTTTATTGTTTCGACCTTAGCGACGATTTCGATGTTCTTTGTTTTCCTCAATCGTCGTGCTCATCAAAATCAGCTCCCCGTTAATAACGATACCGACGTCCCGACCCTTTAACTTTTACCTTAAAACATAGGAATGAATCTGTTTGGATTTCTTGGATTGCCAGTGAGCTTCTCAGTTCACGCGCCTCAGGTGGATAAGTTGTTCTATTATATCCACTACCTGATGCTTGCGCTTTTTGTGGGATGGTTCTGTTATTTTCTGTACGCAATTTTCAGGTTTCGAAAATCGGTCAACCCGAAAGCCAGTTACATCGGTGTGCAGTCTCACGCATCGAGCTATATTGAGCTCGCCGTCGCGGTGGTTGAGATTGTTATTCTGATCGGTTTTGCTTTACCACTTTGGAGCAGATTGGTGGATAAATTTCCCGCTGAAAAGGATGCCACGGTAATTCGTGTCACCGCCGAGCAATTTGCTTGGAACTCACGTTACCCCGGCAAAGATGGGATTTTTGGGAAACAAGACGTTAAGTTCCTCACCACTGCAAACCCCCTCGGCTTGGACAACTCGGATCCCGCTGGCAAGGATGACATCACCGCGCCCCTGAACGAGATCATTGTCCCGTTAGGAAAGCCAGTTATCACCTATTTCACGTCCAAGGATGTGATTCATTCGTTCAAAATGATTCCCTTCCGGATCACTCAGGATTGCATTCCCGGCTTGAGTATTCCATTGTGGTTTGAGCCTACTCAGATCGGTGACTATCTGATTAACTGCGCGCAACTCTGCGGTAATTCTCATTATTTCATGAAGGGAGTCTTCAAAGTCGTCACGCCTGAGGATTATGAGAAATACATGGCAGAAAAAAGTAAGGCCGGTGGTGGCAACGTGAGTTTCGAGTAACAACCTATTACAAGAAGGCTCCTTCGGCCGATCTACGGTCTCGGAGGAGCTTTTTTATTATGGTCAACAAGCAGTCAACCTTAGTTTCTTGGGTCGTGTGGGGTGTGCTCGCAGGAGTCACGATCGGCGTGTCAGTCCTGTTCGTTCGCACGCGATTTGATCAAGCGATCCGGTTGGTGGATCGAATGCCCGTTTATGGCCAAGTGGAATCGTTCCTTTTAACGAATCAACTTGGTTCCGTTTCTACGTTCGCAGACTTGCAGGGCAAAGTTTGGATCGCTGATATTGTCTTCAGCCGATGCCCCGGCCCTTGTCCCCGAATGACCGAACGAATGGCCGCATTGCAACGAGCGTTTCCGGTGGATGCCCCGATTCGATTCGTGACGCTGACCACGGATCCAACGCACGATACACCCGCCGTTCTCAAACGGTTTTCAGAACGATTTGGTGCCGATCCTAATCGTTGGTTTTTTTTAACGGGTTCCATGAAGGAAATTGCAGGGTTAGCCTTGAAAGGTCTGAAGCTCACTGCATTGGAGAAGGAACCCAATCAGCAAACCGTGCCGGATGATCTTTTTATTCATAGTACCGTGTTTATGCTTGTCGATCAAAAGGGACGTGTGCGCGGTAGTTTTGAAAGTTTAGAACCCGATTTTGAACAACAGTTGATCACCGCCGCGAACGCGCTGATCCGCACAAATCCTCATTGAGATATGACAATCACTGATCTACCCCTCGTAAACGCTTGCTTGAACGGTTTGAGTGTAATTTTTCTCTCCGTCGGCTTTTATATGATCCGCAAGGGCAATAAAGTGGCCCATCGTAATGCCATGATTTCGGCATTTGTGACATCATCAGTATTTCTGGCCTCGTATCTGACGTATCATATTTATTGGGGAAGAACGGAGTTTCGGAATCCCGCTTGGTTTCGACCCATCTACCTGATTCTCCTACTGACGCATACGATTCTTGCAATCGTGGTTGTCCCGATGATTCTGATAAGCCTTTCTCGAGCTTGGCGGGAACGTTGGGAATTGCACAAAAAAATTGCGCGATGGACTTGGCCCGTATGGATGTATGTCTCGATCACAGGAGTCGTGATCTACTTGTTACTTTACCAGATTTTCCCACAGAAATGAGGGGAACTCTGATGGCCTGTTAAGGCAAAAGTCTGCCCACCAAAGCACTGATCGATTTGCCATCCGCTCGGCCTGCTGCCTGAGCTTGAACTGACTTAATAACGGCTCCCATTTCCTTTTTCCCTGTGGCCCCTAGGGTTTGGATTGTCGCAACGACCATCGCCTCAAGCTCAAGAAGTGTCAGGGGTATTGGAAGGAAAGTTTGGAGAATAATTGCCTCCTGCTTCTCCTTCTCGGCCAATTCCATCCGGCCTCCTTGTTCGAACTGGGTGATCGAATCTTGGCGTTTCTTGATTTCTCGCTGAACCATTGCGATGAAATCCGCGTCCGTCAGGGGCTCGGATTTGCGCTCAATCTGAAGATAACCCAAAGCAGATTTGAGCATTCTAAGGGTCGACAAGCGGTCAGCATCGCGAGCCAGCATCGCAGCCTTGATCTGTGCACTTAATTGATCCAGCATTGAAGGTAGAGTCATGAGTGAAAAGGGTCAGAGCACCGATTTGAGATTCCGTAACGCATCACGAACTTCGGCAGCTTTCTCGTAATCCTCGCGTCTCACCGCCTCCTGCAGTGCTTGTTCCAGTTGCTCCCGTTGGCTGAGAGGACGCGTCGATCGAATCTCCTGAGACCATTGTTGCAAGGACTGAATCTCTCCAGATAAATCGGCGAGCTCAGGCCGATTCTGTTCCCGGAAAAACGCTCTTATCTCCTCCATCGTCTGCTCGATCGTGTGAATCGCAGTGCTGTGCTGATCGGCCTCGGCCTCTTTGGATCCCTTCGCTCGGGCCCGCATCATCAACAGTTGTGGACGAAGTTGACCAATATTTGCCGCGAATTCTGGAGAGTCAGCAAACTGGTTCACAAAATCAAACACCGCGAGATTTCTCTCGGTATCGCGAATCACCGCATCATAATCCTTCAACTGAAACAGGCAAATGTAGCGATGATGAAACTGAATGGCCTCCTGTTGCAACTTGCTGCAATCTTCGATGGAAAGCTTAAAGCCAGAAGGATCAGATTCCTGAGCATCGGCGTATTTGGCTAATCGGGACAGGTAGTGTTCAAAAAGCGTTTCGTGGCCAAAAGGTAATTTACCATCAGGGCGGCCCGTGAGGTTCATTTGCAAGATACCTAGATCCACCCGAAGTTGTATCTTCGGGTTTCCGTCCTTGCCCTTAATTTTGCGCACCACAATTTTACCGGGCTGATATTCCCATGAATCGAGGTAACGTGAAATGTCGAGATTCATCCTCCACAACCATACAAAACAATCCCAAAATGTCAACGAAACGCACGCTCATTTTTACGTTTCAAAATGCAAAGGATGAATGTTGAAATGAAAATTTTAAGCCTGACCGATGATCAATTTATTGTGACCGTTAAGTGGTGGGTTGGGTGGGACTCGAACCCACGACCAATGCCTTAAAAGGGCACTGCTCTACCGACTGAGCTACCAACCCGCCAAAAACCATCGAACACCGTTCCAGCAGAAAACGGACTTGGAAACTAGATGACTCACGCTCCATGAGCAAGGAAAATTGAATCAATTTTGAACGCCGGATTCGATAACGCGCTTGCCGCCGGTTTCGCATTGTGGGTTTAATGTCATGCTTGTAATATGTTTCATGAGCGTTGCGGATCGAGTTTTATTGGATGGTTGGCTCCTGCAGACGGACTGTTTGCCGGTTTTAGGCAGTGGCCATGTCCAATGGTTTTATCTCAATTCGCGATGCTAGTTTCACACAACCTGAGTAGTTATCATGGCTAAATCTTTACTCCCGAACATCCCAAAAATTGAGTTCGCCGGATCCAAATCCCGCGAGGCTTTTACTTTCAAACACTATAACCCCACCGAGTTGGTCGAGGGAAAAACGATGAAAGATCACCTGCGTTTTTCCGTTGTTTACTGGCATACGATGTGTGGAACGGGGTCGGATATGTTCGGTTGGGGAACGGCTGTGCGTCCGTGGGAAAAAGGGACCAAAGCTGGATCGCTGGAGCAAGCGAAACGGCGGGTGCCGGCATTTTTTGAAATTTGTGACAAATTGGGCGCACCTTTTTACGCCTTTCACGACCGTGATCTAGCCCCACACGCGAAGACGTTGAGTGAATCTAACAACTATCTCGATCAAATCGTTGAGTTGTTGAAGGAGCAAATGCAGCAGACTGGAGTAAAGCTTCTGTGGGGAACCGCGCAAAATTTTGTGCACCCACGCTACATGCATGGAGCGGCAACGAGTTGCAATGTTGATTCATTCGCATTTGCTGCTGCACAGGTGAAGAAAGCGATGGAGGTCACGAAGGAGTTGGATGGGGAAGGTTACGTTTTCTGGGGTGGTCGTGAGGGGTATTCCACATTGATGAATACGAACCTTAAACGGGAAATGGATCACCTAGGAGCCTTCATGCACATGGCTGTGGACTACAAGAAAAAGATCGGGTTCAAGGGATCTTTTTATATCGAACCGAAACCGAAAGAACCCACTAAACACCAGTATGATAGCGATGCAGCGGCGTGTCTGAACTTTCTACGCGAATACGATTTGCTGGAGCATTTTAAGTTGAATATCGAGACGAACCACGCGACGTTGGCCGGGCACACGATGCAGCATGAATTAGAGGTCGCTAGCGCGGCGGGAGCTTTGGGGAGTATCGATGCAAACATGGGGGATTTATTCTTAGGCTGGGACACGGATCAATTTCCTACGGATATCTATTTAACAACCCAGTGCATGCTGACGATTTTGAAGCATGGCGGTTTTACGACAGGTGGAACCAATTTTGATGCCAAGGTGCGGCGTGAAAGTTTTGAGCCGGAGGATTTAATTCACGCCCATATCGCGGGGATGGATACTTTTGCGCGAGGGTTGAAAATTGCGGCGGCGATTCGGAAAGATGGACGTATCGATGAGTTCGTCAAAAACCGTTATCGCACATGGGATGGTTCGTTGGGTCAGAAAATTGAAAATGGTAAAGTGGGATTCTCTGAACTTGAAAAACACGCCCTGAAGCTAGGTGAAGTCACGAATTTGGAGAGCGGACGACAAGAGTACTTAGAAGCGATTTTCAACGAGTTTATCTAAGTCCGTTTCTGTGCGCGGGT
>WBXJ01000075.1 GCA_008933045.1 Verrucomicrobiota bacterium | reverse complement strand
GTCACACAATGGATCGCCTCCAACAATTGCTCGCGAGTTAAACTCGGTGCCCACACCCCAGCTCGGGGATCCGTCAACGGTAACAAATCCAACCGATGCCACCAATCCAAGCGCGTCAACAGCTTCATCTGGAAGCTACAAAAGGAACACTCGCCATCATACAAGACAGTATTCCGTAACGGTCGGTGAATTTCACGCAGCTCCATTAACCTACTCCTAAACCCAGCCACCACACACCTCAAGGGCAATTCGCATCCGCACCCCTGCGCATTGCTCTTGAGCCTACCTCATTCCCTCCCTATCCTCTGCCCACGTGGTAAACGTTATTTGCATGAAGTGGGGCACCAAATTTGGCCCCGAATACGTCAATCGCCTCCAATCGATGGTGTCGCGACACCTTAGCCGTCCACACCAATTGGTTTGTTTCACCGACGATCCCACCGGTCTCAACGCCAACATCCGAATCCTGCCGCTACCCGCGATGGATCTTCCAGAAGGCAAAGAACGGGGCTGGCGGAAGCTTTCGACATTCACCGCGCCACTCGCGGATTTGCAGGGGCCGATTCTATTCCTCGATGTCGATCTACTCATCGTTAATTCCATCGACTGCTTCTTTGATCACCCGGGAACTTTTTGCATCATCAAAGATTGGGCCAAACCTTGGCGAAAAACCGGGAACTCCTCAGTTTACCGATTCGAGGCCAACGCGCACCCTGATATTTTCGCCTATTTTCTAGGAAATATCGATCGCGTGAAACGCGAGGTTCGCAATGAACAAGAATATTTGACGAGAGAAATGGATAAAAAAGGCACGTTGAATTACTGGCCCCGCGATTGGTGCGTCAGTTTCAAGCACAGTTGCTTACCAACGTTTCCATTGAACCACTTCCTCGTGCCAAAATTCCCCGCGTACACCAAGATCATCGTCTTCCACGGCATCCCCAACCCCGAAGAAGCTATGGCAGGCCAAGGAAAAAACTTCTACCGCCAAGTAAAACCCACCCCCTGGATCGCCGACCACTGGCACTAAAAACCCTACGTCGTTTTGAATTGAAGCCGATAAAGGTTGTTGTAAACACCCTTACGCGCTAGCAATTCCGAGTGCGTACCCTGTTCCACAATTCGCCCTTCCTCCATCACCAAAATGAGGTCCGCATTCTGGACTGTCGAGAGCCGGTGTGCGATGCAGATCGTCGTGCGACCGATCATCAACCGATCAAAGGCATCTTGAACCGCTCGCTCAATTTCGGTGTCCAACGAACTCGTGGCCTCATCCAATATCAGGATCGGCGCATCCTTCACAATAGCCCGTGCGATCGCCAACCGCTGTCGTTGGCCGCCTGAAAGCGTCACACCGCGCTCGCCGATCGAGGTATCGTAACCTTCCGGCTTTTCGATAATGAATTCGTGAGCCTGAGCTTTCTTCGCCGCCGCGACGATTTGTTCATCCGTTGCCCCCGGGCGACCCAGTGCAATGTTGTTACGGATTGTATCGTTAAACAGAACCGTCTCTTGCGTCACTATCGCAATCTGTTCGCGCAAATCCCGCGTTGCAACTTCCCGTACATCCGTTTTGCCAATGAGAATTCTTCCCGACGTGGGGTCGTAAAAGCGCAATATTAAATTCGTCAGCGTAGTTTTTCCCGAACCACTCGCCCCAACTAACGCCACCAGCGACCCTGCTTTTACGGTCAGTTGAATTTCACGTAATACCACTTTTTCACCATAGGCGAACGATACCCCATCAAATTGAATATCCGCGCCCGCCGCCTGCAGAGCCTTGGGTACCGCCGGCTCAGGCAGCGTGCTTCGGGTGGCCAGTAGCTCGAAAACGCGCTCACTTGCCGCACGAGCCTGCTCCAAACTCGCGTGCAACCGGACGAGCATTTTCATCGGTCGATACATCGAGATGATCGCCAACGCCAAAGTCAGGAATGCGCTCGCATCCGGTTTTTTATCCGGCTGATGCAGCATGTAAGCCAACACGCAAGCCAACCCCACCGCACCCGCCACCTCAAGCAGCGCACCGGGAATCTCCAACGAACGAACCAACCGCATGTAGTTCGATGTGAACTTAGTCACGATTGCTTTGAATTCTCGCCCAACAGCAGCTTCCATGTTGTAAGCCTTCACGATCCGATTGCCGGTGAAACTCTCCAACATCGAATGAGTCAACTCCGCAGAAGCAGTCTGCAAGGTGCGCGCCGCTTTTCGGCCTTTGCGGCTATAGATCGAAATAGGCACAATGCACACCGGTAACACCAAAAGCGAAACGACCGTGATTTCTGGCTGCTGCCAAAGTAGCAACGTCACGATCCCCAAAAGCGTTACAGGATCCTTGATAAGCGACGCGATGGAATTGCTCAAGCTAGCTCGAAGCGTATCGGTGTCTGTCAGAATTCGAGACATCAATTCAGCCGATCGCGACGCGCTAAAAAAACTAACAGGCAGCGAAAGCAAATGCGTGAAAAGGCGCACGCGCAAATCGCCAATCACACGAGTCGAAACCCAGTGCAACAAATAAATGTTCAAATAGGACAGAAGTCCACGCAGAATGAAAACCAACGGGATCGCACTCAAAAAAAGAAACGAATACCCCACCCCGGAGGACGTCTGGATGAGGTCCGTCAGCCAATGCTGGACTCCTGGCGAGAGCTTCTTCCACCAAATCTCGGATCCCGCCATATCCGCCTGTTGGAAAACCACCGAGTAAACAAACCCCACGACGACGATCATCAACGGTTCCGCCAAACCTGCGAATATTCCAAACAAAATACCCAAACCAAGGCGCAGCTTATACGGCCACGCCAAGCACCTCAGCTTCTGGAGAAATTCGATCATCCCGCCGCGAATCGTGCCCCACGTCCGCACGCAAGGCGATATTTTTGTCATTTGGACGGGCCATCGCCGCCGCTTGTTCAGGGGACTTGGCTTCATGCCCGGATATCGCAAGGTGGCGCGATAGTTACGAACTGGATTTATGAGTGTGGTCGAAAAAATGTTCGCAAAGCTCGGTTACGTCCCCAAACTCAGGGACGACAAACCGGGCGCCCCCTTTTCCCTTTATTCCTATAAAAAAGCGGATGGCTCTTTTGATTACGAGCACTATCGAAAAATCCAGGAGGAAGCCAACATCCTCAAAATCGAAAGCGTTTGGGTCCGCGAGGGAAATATCGAGTTCCTGGCCAACTACCTGAAACGCAATCTCGGCGCGATGAAGTTCGGGATTTGCCACGGCACCCGGCGCGGCAAGGAACAGGAATGGTTCCGCAAATGCTTGGGCGTGGAAGTCATCGGCACGGAAATCTCCAGCACCGCCACCACCTTTCCCAACACCATCCAATGGGATTTCCACGAAGTGAAACCGGAATGGCTCAACGCCGTCGATTTCATTTACAGCAACTCCTTCGACCACAGTTTCGATCCCGAAAAATGCCTTAACGCCTGGATGATCTGCATCCGTCCGGGTGGCCTTTGCATCCTCGAACACACCTCCGGCCACGAAGCCAGTGGCGCCAACGAACTCGACCCCTTCGGCGCCGACCTCGTTCTCATGCCCTACCTCATTGCCACCTGGTCCAAGGGGAAATTCGCCGTCCGCGAAATCCTCGACGCCCCGAGCCACCGCTCGAACGTGAAATACGTCTCCTTCATCGTAATTCAAAAGCTCTAATCACAGCGTCCGTAAAAAGCACGAGCTATTGTGGATGGCCTTGTCTTCGCGGAAGCCGAGGCGGGCGAGGTGGTCTTTTAGTTTCTGGATCGCTGGTTCGCCGACGATATGCGGATGCAATTCCAAAATTAACTTCGTCAAACCGTCTAGGTTCGAGCCGCCCAGAATATCCACCTCCGCTCCTTCTGCATCCATCACCAGCGCGGTTGGCTTCCATTCCGCAATCACCGCATCCATCGCGTCCGCCGGAATTTTTTTGCGCCTTGCCGCCTTCGCGTTCGTAGAGGCTGGACGAGATGATGTTGTCGCTGATGAAGAAGGTGGCTTCGCCGCCGTCGCTGGTGATGGCTTTGGAGCGGAGTTGTGGGGTGAGGCCGTTCAACTCGAAATTCTTTTTGATTACTGCCTGCATCGAGGGGTTCGCTTCGTAGGTCAGCACATTTTCGGCGCCGCAAATCTTCGCGCAAATCAGACTCACGAATCCAACCCCGCCGCCGACTTCCAGCACGCGATCTCCCTTCGTCAGCGCGCCGCGAGTCAAAATTCGCTCCGGCTCCTCGTAAGTCTCCTTGAACAACCCATTGCGCACCGCTTTGCTCACCCACTTCGGATCAGTCGTCGCGGTTACTCCATCTATCGTTACCGTCTCCGCTTTCAACAAGCGGCGAATGCCTTTTTTAAGATTTCGAAAAGGCGACGCCATGTTAGTTGGGTTTCACGGTATCTCCGAAAAGTTTGATGTAGGCGTCCGTAATGCTTTGCTTAGAGAATTTTGAAGCCAGCGTTTTGCGACCACCCTGAGCAATGACTTCGCGCAGCAAGGGGCTCTCTTGCAGCCTCGCAATAGCCCTGCCAAGGCCGGTGGCATCCTCGATATCAAAGAGAAGACCATCCGCGCCGTCGCGCATCATCCAAGTGGGACCTTCGGAGCGCGAAGAGACCACCGGTTTGCCGGCGGCCCAAGCTTCAAGGATCACGTTACCCAGAGGCTCGTGAAGGGAGGGTATGCAGAGGACATCGCACGCGGCTAGGTAAGGCGATGGGTCTGATTTCCACCCGACAAAGCGAATCCGGTCCGACACTCCGGAGGTTTTGGCAAGCTGGATGAGGTTCATCCGCTCCTCTCCATCACCCACCATCCAGAGGTAGGCGTTCGTCAATGTGGCTAGCGCCTCGATCAGGGTATGGAAGCCCTTCCGCCGCACGAAGCGACCAACGCCTAGGATAACAAAGGCATCCGGGGGTGTGGACATCTCGTCGCGACTGATCGGTAGGCCCGCTCTGACGGCGGCAAAGTTAGAGATAACCTCGACACGTCGCGTCCAGCCAAGCTCACGCACGTGCCTCGCAAGGTCTGGCGTGTTGCAAACAAGAATATCAATATTGGTGAAGTAGTTCAGATGGGGGGGATAATCACCGAGGCGGGCAATTTTGAGACACTTCGGCCACGCGGGGGTGAAACGGCTGCCGCGCGGCATCCAAGCCATAATGCCGTCGGGTTTTTGTTCGCGGAGGAGGCGATTAAGTTTTGCAGCAAGGAAGAATCGGGAGATGGAGAGGCGGCGAAAGATGCCTTCGTGAATTTCAACGCCGCCTTTGATTTCAGAACGCCAACGGCGATCGGGACGGATAAAAATGGTTTGCTCGACATCGTGTTCCTGCAAGCTGTTGAGCAGATTAACGAAGAACCGTTCCGCGCCGCCGTCTTTGCCGAAATGGAGGTGAAATAACTTCATCACTTTTCTCCATCTAAATCATCCACAGACGGATGGCGAACTTGGGCATGACGTTGGTAAATCTTAGCTTCAGTAAGAAATGAATACACACTACCCGTCATCGCTTGGATAAAACCCGGGAACCCGCAAAAAAACAGCCGGTGTTTGAAATAAAGCCGCAAAAAATAAATCAGCGGATTAAAAATCATCCGCACATACCGCGGGCCCTTGCCCGCCGCAAAAAGTTGATCCGCCTTCAGCGTCGAGTATTTGTTTTCTTTCAGAATCTGTTCATCAATAATCAGCGGTCGATAATGCAGTAGACTCCCGCGCCCAGCCTCCTTGACAACACCAGACGACGCGTGAAGTCCCTCATGCACGCGCTGCGTCAGATCATACGCCGCTCGCCCTTTCCGAACCAACCGCAGATTCGACCGCTCATAAACATGCTTCGGCGTATAACCATAACCAATCAGATACGCCCGCCGCCGAATCCGCCAGCCATTCACCTCATCCGCCGCCTCCACTAATCGCGGCATTAGCGCCCGAAAATCTTCATCCAGCCGCTCGTCCGAGTCGATATTAAGAGACCACGGCTGCTTGCACTGATCCAGCGCAAACTGTTTTTGCGCCGCATAGCCCAACCATTTTTGATGTATGAAACGAATCGGCCAGCCCGCCTTCTGGAATTCCTTCACCAGCCCCGCCGTGTTATCCGTCGAACCCGAATCGACAATCACGATCTCCTCGCACCGATCCAGACTGCGGATGCAATTAGCCAAATAATTTTCCTCGTCTTGGCAGATAATGAACGCACTGATCGGGAGTTTCTCGCTGGTCATTGGATCAACATCAAAGTCAAAAATTAAAACGCACGCGCACCGTAGTTTGGAGCGTATTGTATACCCAGATTCGAGATCTTTGGAAGCGTGAAATCCGATGACGTTGGATTTTGTTCGGCACTGAAACTGCTTTCGTGACTTTGGTTTTTGGGGTGATGATGCTCCATTCAGCGTGCTTTTTTGCTGTGAATCTTTGTAGTCTCTTTTTATGAAACGAATTCTTAGTTTATTTGTAGGGTTGGCTTCATTCCTCGCGGCGCACTCTGCCTTGTCCGATGTGGTTATTAACGAGATTTACTATCATCCAACCTCCACAAACCTCCTTGAGCAATGGGTCGAGCTTCATAATTCTGGGGGCTCCCCTGTAGATATTAGCGGCTGGCGATTGACTCAGGACGTGAGCCTGCAATTTCCGACCCCCACGATCTTGCCGGCTTCTGGGTTTTTGGTCATCGCTGCCGACGCCGCTACGTTCGGTTCCCTCCACCCCAAGGTTTCGCCCCTCGCTGCGAACTGGGTGGGACACCTCAGTCAGACGATCGAACTCTCCGATGCACTGGGTAAAAGCGTTCAGCGGGTAGATTTTTATTCGCAGGGCGATTGGGCCACTCGGGTGATGGGCGCGGAGATGTATAAGCATCGAGGCTGGGAATGGTCAGCCGCGCATGATGGGGCTGGTGCCTCGCTCGAACTCGTTAATCCCCACCTTAACAATGATCACCCGCTCAATTGGACCTCGAGTCGCAACAATCAGCCCACCCCCGGTCAACCCAATTCCGCTTACTCGACCAATGCCGCCCCGCTGATTGGTTCGGTCCGCCATACTCCCGTTCTCCCGAAGCCTTCGGATACAGTCACCATTAGCACACGTGTTACGGACGATCTCCTGTCCGGCGTCGGTGTTCAATTACATTGGCGAGTTGATGGTCAGCCGGCCTTCACCCAGGCCACGATGTTTGATGACGGATTGCACAACGACGGTCTCGCAGCGGACGGCATCTTTGCAGCCGCCGTTCCTCCTCATTCTCAAGGGGTTGTGGTTGAATTCTTTATTACCGCCCAGGATGCTCAGGGTCAGGAGCGTGTCTATCCTCTTGTGATCCCGCTGGAGAACTCGCTTCGTACCGCCAACCTTCTGTATCAGGTCGATGCTGCGACCTACTCCGGCACCCAGCCCGTTTACCGACTCATCATGACCGAACGGGAGCGGGCGGAGCTTTATGCCTTGGGCAGGATCTGCCCCGATTCCGACAGTGACGCCTCCATGAATGCCACGTGGATCACTCAGGACAGCATCGTAAGCGGTGGCACCACCACCCAGATGCGTTACAACGCCAGCGTTCGCAATCGGGGCCACGGCAGTCGTGTCGCCAACCCCAACAACTACCACGTCAATGTCCCCTCAGACCGGCCTTGGAAGGATCAACTCGGCATCAACCTCAATTCTCAATACGCCTACTCGCAAGTTCTAGGCAGTGCCATATTCCGTGTGGCGGGCGTGCCGATGGCTAATGCACGCCCTGTCCAAGTTCGTGTGAACAGCACGAATCTGATGTCACTCCCCACGGTCAACGCGAACTCCTTTGGTTCCTATTCCGCGAATGAACAATACAATAACTCGTTCATCAAACGCTCCTTCCCCCTCGACCCTGCCGGCAACTCTTACCGGGGGATTCGTGATTCCGTCGCGTGCGATCCGAAGTTTGATAGTGTCGCCGACCTTATTTGGCATGGCACCGATCCCAAGATTGGCTCCTACACCAACGCTTATTTTAAGCAGAACCACGCGACGGCTGATGATTGGTCAGACCTCATCTCACTCCTCGGAGTGCTCAACCTGACTCACGGCACCACTGCTAAGACTTACATCGTCGATGTCGAGCGCGTCATCAACGTCGCCCAGTGGATGCGTTACATGGCACTGAACACACTGCTGGATAACAACGAGACCATCCTCGCGAACGGAATTGGAGATGACTACGCCCTTTATCGGGGCGTTCAGGATCCACGATTCGTTTTGCTTCCTTACGATCTCGACACACTGATGGGCCGAGGTCTTTCGGCCACCAGCCCACGGGATGGAATCTTTCGTATGACCAATCTCCCCGTCATCGATCGGTTCATGAAAACCCCTCAATTCGCGCCCCTCTACTTTAAATCCCTCCGAACCTTGGCCGACTCCCTTTTCTCCAGCGCGGAGATGAATCCGTTGATCGATCAAACGCTCAGCGCATTTGTTCCCAAGCAACAAATCGACAACATGAAGGCTTTTAACGCTTCCCATGTTGCTTATGTTCTCTCCCAATTCCCACAGACCCTGACCGTCACAAGTTCACTCTCTGTCGGTGCCGGGGGTTACCTCCGTTCGACAAGCCCGACGACGTCCCTCAGTGGCACTGCAAACGCGATCGATACTCGGTTCGTGCGCGTCAATGGACGCCCTACCGATTGGATCGCTTGGAGAGGAACTTGGTCCCTCGCAAACCTTCCACTTCACCCCGGAATCAATCGGTTCACCATTGAAAGTTTGAACGAGCAGAACCAAGTCTTCGAGGAAACCTCCATCGACATCTGGTGCGATACCACAACCCCAAAAACAGTCGGGGGCACCCTCACCGCCAACACCACATGGTCACCCGCCTCCGGCCCTTATCAGATTACCTCCACCCTCACCGTTGCAAACGGCACCACCCTCACGATCGCCCCTGGCACCTCGATATTTCTTAGCTCGGGGGTTAACCTTGTGGTGGCAAATGGCGGGATTATTCTCGCCGATGGGACCGCACAGGATCCCATCTGGATCAGCGCGATACCGGGCGCAATTAGTTCTTGGGGAGGCATCACGATCAATGGCACGGTCAACTCGCCAGAGACTCGATTCTCCCATCTCACGATCAAAGACAACGGCACCACCGCCATCGAGGTAGCTGGTGGAACCTTGGCTCTGGATCACGCCGTTTTTCTCACCACAACCCACCAATATGTTTCCCTCGATGACAGCTCGTTCGTCCTCAGCCATTGCACATTTCCATCTAGTACTGCCGCTTTCGAATTAGTGCACGGAACCGGCGGCATTAAGTCCGGCGGTCGCGGGATCGTGCGCGACTCCTTTTTCGGACGATCCATCGGGTATAACGACATCGTGGACTTCACCGGAGGCAACCGTCCCAATCAGGCCATCATCCAATTTTTGAACAATGTTTTTTCGGGAGCCACCGATGACCAGCTTGATCTGGACGGCACCGACGCGTGGATCGAGGGCAACATCTTCCTCCACTGCCATCGTAACGGCTCCCCCGACAGTTCCAGTGCCATCTCCGGTGGCAATTACGGCTCCAACACATCCCAGATCACCGCCATCGGAAATCTGTTTTTTGATTGCGACCAAGCTGCGACCACTAAGGAGGGAAATTTTTATATCCTCCTCAATAATACCATCGTCCACACCACGAAGGAGGGCGGTCTCGACGACGCTTCCGGTGTCGTCAACGTGCGCGATTTTCCCAATGGAGGAACCCCCACCGACTTCGGCCAAGGATGTTATTTGGAGGCCAATATCATTCTCGACGCCGAACTCCTCGCCCGAAATTACGATGCCACCCAAGTCCAAATCACATGGACCAACAACATCCTTCCAAAGCCTTGGAGCGTCCCCGGATCGGGCAATCGCGTGATCGACCCCATGCTGAAACACATCCCCACTCTTGCTGAAACTCAGTTCAAAACATGGGCCGAGGCGCAGATCCTTCGAGAATGGTTCTCGCTCCGACCCGGCTCCCCTGCACTCGGCACCGGCCCCAGCGGACTGGATCAAGGGGGGATTATCCCCTTTGGCCTCGCCATCACCGGTGAGCCTCAGGGCCGTACCAGCGACACCTCCGCCCGCCTCAACGTCAGCAGTGCCCGCACAGGCTACGGCATCCCAGTCGCCGGCTTCCCTCAAGGCTCCGGCTACACCCATTACCGTTGGAGTTTAGACCAAGGCCCATGGAGCGCGGAGACCCCCACAACCCAACCCATTGTCCTCCAGTCGCTCGTGGCGGGAGAGCATTCGGTTCAAGTCATCGGCAAACTCGACTCCGGCCACTTCCAAAATAATCCCGAGTTCGGAACCAACGCTCTGATCACCACTTCGCTGACTTGGACCGTAGATCCCAACCTCATTCAACTTCCAACAGTGCGCCTCAATGAACTTTTGGCCCGCAATTCTACCACCTACACCAACGCCGCAACCACGCCGGATCTCGTCGAGCTTTACAACTATGGCACCTTACCCGTGGACCTCTCGGGCTTGGGTCTCTCCGGTCGGGGCACAAACACCCCAGTCTTTCGTTTTCCCCCGAACACCCTCCTCCCCGCCGGTGGCTACCTCGTGCTGCTCGCGGATTCAGACATGACGAAACCCGGCCAACACCTAGGTTTCGGCCTCAATCAAAATGGTGATACGTTGAACTTGATCGATCGCGCCGTCGGGGCTGCCGTCCTCGATACCATCACCTTTGGTCTGCAAGTGGCGGATCTGTCACTCAGCCGCACTGCCGACGGCAGTTGGACCTTGGGCCAACCGACATTCGGGGCCGCAAATATCGTTTCGAGCCTTGGAGATCCCACAAACCTACGCATCAACGAGTGGTTGACGACCGCTCAATTCAACGCCAACAACAATTTCATCGAACTCTTCAACCCCTCAATACTTCCTGTGGCGTTGGGCGGGCTTTACCTTTCCGACGCAGCAGGTGCGCTCAATCTCCATGCAATCGCCCCCCTCAGCTATATGCGCGGCCAAGTATCGTTCATCGCGGATGGCTCCCTAAATCAGGGCGCGAACCACCTCCCCTTCAAGCTCTCTCCCGACGTCGGTCTCATCGCGCTATCCAGCCCTACTCTTGAACCCATCGACATCATCAGTTACGGACCGCAGCACACCGATATTTCGGAAGGCCGCAAGCCCGATGGATCCGAGATTTTTGCGTTTTTTAACCAACCCACCCCAGGCGCACCCAACCCGGGAGTCTCCAATTCTCCCAATGGCACAGTCACTAATGTGACCAGCCTCGTCACCAGCCTCGTGCTGTTGACCAACTCTTGGCACTATAATCAAACCGGCCTCGATCTCGGCACCTACTGGAGCAATCCATCCTTCAACGATTCCCTCTGGGCCACCGGAAAAGCATTGTTTTATCACGGCAAAAACCCAACCGGCTTTCCATTACCCGTCAGCACGACCCTCAATTTCAATCCATCCCAACAAGCCACCTACTATTTTCGCACGCACTTTAACTATGCCGGCACGCTCCAGTTTCCCACCTTCAACTTATCCCATATCATTGATGATGGAGCGGTTGTTTACTTGAATGGTACCGAGATTTATCGCACCGGCCTCCCAACCGGCACGATCAACTACAGC
>WBXJ01000074.1 GCA_008933045.1 Verrucomicrobiota bacterium | reverse complement strand
CCGGCGGACCGTTTCGAGCCGACAAAATTCAGCCGGACCCGGGCTTTGCCGCCGGGCAGCTCTTCGATAAATGAGGTTGCCCGCGTCTCTTCCATCACAATCCCGATAAATAATACCCGGGCCCCTTTTATTCTCACGGTCGGGCTTTTCGCCGTGATAAAACCTGTATTGATTTCAGCCGACACAATCACATAACCCAAGTCCTGAAATACGGAAACGACGCCAGCAAAAGCGATATTCTTGCTACTCTCAAATTCACGCGCCTGAATGGCCTGGAGTTCCAAACTGGTCTTTTCCAGAGGCGCGCTCGCACAGCCGGCCAATATTCCCGCCAAAAGCAGCAGCCGTAAAATCAGAAGTGGGTTCTTCATATGTCAGCAGAGAGCCTGAGGTTGGTGTGCAGCGCTAAAAAGAAGAGTAACGAGTTTCGCAATCTTCGACAATGTCAGCGGCATTGAATTTGATTATCAAGGTCATCGTTTTCTGCGTCTGCTTCGATGCGCTTCCTGTGGCGCCGCCGCCGGCGAGTGCTGTGCCAAGGGGGCCTATGGCCCCGGCGCCAGCCGAGACGCTGCTACTCGTGGTGGCATGTTTCTGATAGGTCCAGACCTCCCGCCCTTGGCCATCGCGCGTCGTCAAGTTGGGGGCGCCAAATGTTTCCAGAACCTGCGCTTTGGTAGTGCTGCCTTTCTTGAGATTGAGTTGCACATTACCCATCGTATAGGGACTGGAATTCCGAGGCCCTGTATCCGTCATGCACCCCGCGAGCAATACGACCAATGAACAGACAAGCTTGATCTTCATGTGCATATTTCTTCGTTTGCTTAGTTCTTGTAAAGCCAACCAATCGGTAAGGCCTACTATTACCATTGTAAACTGCCATCATGCAAGCAGTATTTTAGAGCCTTAACTGACAGCGGTGCGGAACAATTATCGAGTCTGCAATGGTTCGATCCACCGCTGGATGGAGGAGGAGATCAGGCGTTTCAAATGCGCCTTGTACCGAATTCGGTCAGCGGCTTCTTCCGCTTTCGCCAAGGCATCTGGTGGATAGTTGGCTTTAATGAATTCGACATATTCTGTCGCGTGAATCTCATCACTAAATCCGGCCACTGTGGTGCCTGCGTACATATTTATGAAGGGTCCACCCAACAACTGCATCAGCTCGCGATGGTGTTGTTTCATAAAGTCCCAAGCCAAAGGGGCGTGACGACCCGTGGCACTGATCGCACTCACTAGCCGGGCTGACTGAATGGGTGAAAAATCTCCGGCGAGCGAAAGCGCGAGGGTTTGTCCAGCTAGATCCAGTTGCGAAGCACCGGCGAGAGCCGAGAGCAACATTCCGGATTCCTCCTCTAGGACTGCGGCACGTGCGAGACCGAGTAATTTTGCATAGTCTGTGTTTGAGGCGTATTGACCAACGATCCGAAGCATCGTTGGACGAAGGGCACCCGTTAAACTCGATGGGTCATTGAGATAAACCGCGAATCTTCGACGAGCCTCGGCAAGGATTTCTGGAGAACCAAAGGCTCCCAACAGCCCTATCAAATGCGCACGCAACAACTCCTGTTGTGGAGATTCTCCAGCTTTGGTTTGAACGCCTATTTCAGCCAACACAGGCTGCAGTAAGCTAAGGATGCGACGACGATAATGAGACTGGAACTGGTGCCCCTCCAGCAGTGCGTCAATCGTTCCAAGGCTACCCAACGCTTGTTCCCAAACCGCGAGACTGGTTCCCTTCCTCAGTGCTGGAATGAGGTCGAGATAGTCGGACACGCGCAGCCGTTCGGTTTCTACCATCGCCCAGGCATCGCTCAAAAAATTGACTTGATCCGATTCGGGGAACTTAGTCCACGAGCGACGTAATCGTTCGAACATAGGCTTGTCATAAGCAGTGCGATAGTAGCCTCGACTACCCGCATTGAGTTTGATCGCTTGGTCGCCGACACCCAGTTTGAGAGTGATTGGAGCATCCTCCAACAGCACCTTGGCTAACACTCCTTTACTTCCGGCAACCGCGACTGTGGCTGGAATTTTCCAGCGCAACGGGTCGGCTTTCGGGTCGAGCAATGTGAATCGTTCTTGGCGTAGCACAATTACCTGTTCCCTACCAACATCAGTGCTACTCGCTAGAATTACCGGAAGCCCGGGTTGTTCAGTCCAACCCGCAGCAAACTGGGTCACTGGCTGCTGCGAGCTTTTAGCTAATTCGATCCAAAGATCGGAGGTCGTTGTATTTCCAAACGCGTGACGTTTCATGTAGCTCTGTAAGCCTTGTTGGAACTTCTGCTCTCCGAGATAATCCTCCAGCATCCGAATGAAAAACATTCCCTTCTGATAAGTAATGCCATCGAAGGAATCCCCAATTTGAGATTCGCTCATCACGGGCCGCTGGATCGGATGAGTACTTTTCTGGGCGTCGAGTACCATGAGTCCCACCTTGCCTGTATCTACCCGAAGCCAATGGTTCCAACTCGGATTCAGAAAGTCCGTAGCCTTGGTTCCCATCCATGAGGCAAACCCTTCGTTCAGCCAAAGATTGTCCCACCACGCCATTGTGACAAGGTTGCCGAACCATTGGTGCGCCATTTCATGAGCCATAATAGCAAAAGACCTTTCCTTGTTATCCTGAGAATTAACGGCTGGATCGAAGAGCACCGTTGATTCGTTGTAGGTAATCGCTCCCCAGTGTTCCATGGCACCGCCGAAACCGCCTGGTAATGCGATGTGATCAAGTTTCGGGAGTGGAAAGGCAACGCCGAAATATTTTTGATAATACGCCAGAAGTCGTTCGGAGTTTTTCAGAGCATACAGTGCCTGCTGACGTTTGCCCTCGGTGAACCAAACGCGTGTATCGATCCCCCCTGCCCTGCCTGCAATGTAGTCAAGCTCTCCAACGACCAGCACGAGTAAATAAGTGGGCATCGAAGGCGTCTTCAAAAAACTTACTTTTTTTGAAGCCTGAGCGGATATCACGGAACGAGCTACGGGCATGTTCGAAACAGGAGTGATACCTAATGGAACTTCCACGGTAAGGCTAAAGGTGGCCCGAAAAGCTGGCTCATCGAAACAAGGGAAAACCTGACGAGCATCCGTGGCCTCGAACTGTGTCGCGATCATTTTCTTCGGCCCACTGGGAGACTTGTATTTGATGAGAAACATTCCGACAGGGCTCGTGGATATTTTCCCAGAAAAATTAAGCCGCAAATAATGGAGGCCTGGCACTAATGCGGTTGCTGAACGCAATCTCACGCACTGGTTGGTAACGTCCATCGAAAGGCTCATTTCCTCCCAGCGGACACTAGAAGAAAGCGGCACCACGGCCTGACTGTCTGGGCGGCGTGGGGTGCTTGCAGCGGTTCCGTTGGCTTCTGATCGCGAATGGGCGGTTGCAATGGTTAAATTGTGAGAATTCAGAACCACTTCTGAAACGGGTTCCAACACTTCGATCTCGATCACCTCACTCCCTGTGAACGACATGGATTCCAAATCGGGCTTGAGTGCGAGTTCGTAATGACGAGGAACAACCGTCTTCGGAAGTTTCCCCGGAGTTTTCTCGAAGGAAAACGGTTCCTCAGCAAGAATTGAAAAGCTCCATAAAAAACAGACCACTCGTAACCATTGGCAGCGTAGAAGTTTCATCATTCGAATCACATTGAAGGGTTTATTGTAAAGCCTCCAACTCCTGACGAAGCAATTGAACCAATGGACGAACGGTTGCAGTCGAGAAATCGAATTGACACCCAGCAGTCCTAAAAAGTTCGGGCAAGGGACGTGATCCCCCTAGCGTCAGGCCATCATGATAATTCCGTAACGCAGAAACAGAGTCTTGCTTGAAGTTGCTCCAGATTTGTAAAGCTCCCAACTGGGCAATGCCGTACTCGACGTAATAAAACGGGTGAAGAAAAATATGCAACTGCCGGTGCCACAAATGGGATCGCGCCGCGTCCAAACCACTCCAGTCCACTTCTCCTCCAAACCGACAGATCAGCTGATCCCATGCGGACGCTCGTTCGAAGCGGGTATGGCCCGGATGGGTATAAATCCAATGCTGAAAAGCATCCACCGTCGCGATCCATGGAAAAACTTCCACCACGCCTTCCAAATGATCTCGTCTCGCCCTCCGAGCCTCGGCGGAAGAATAGAACGATTCGATATGTTCGTTTCCGAGCAACTCCATCGTCATGGAAGCCACTTCGCAAAACTCAATCGGAGCACTTCGATAGGCATAGAGGTTTTCGTTTCTTGTCGCCAAGGCATGAAACGCATGCCCTGCCTCGTGCAGCATTGTCTCAACATCACGCTGTACTCCGACAGCATTCATAAAAATAAACGGCAACCGCGATTCCGCTAACGTGCATTGATAGCCACCGGGGGCTTTTCCTTTACGATTGGCGAGATCGAGCAAAGCCAACTGACGTAAAGTTTTGAAGCCATCCGAAGCGATGGGATCGAGTTGATCAAAAATATTCTGCGTACGTTCGACCATCGTTTCCACCCTCTCGAAAGGCCGGAGTGGAGGCTGATTAAGAGGGTCAACCGCCAGATCCCAAGGTCGCAATGCATCCAAACTGAGTTGAAGCCGACGCTGGTTTTGAAGTTGTTTTAGCAACGGAATCACCTCGTGCGCAATGGCTTCGTGAAAGTGATAGCAATCTTCAGAATTGTAATCAAACCGACCCCGTAGTTTGAATGCGTAATCTCGATAATTATCAAAGCCTGCGTTGCGAGCCATGCGTTGGCGCAATTCGATCAGTTGATCAAAAATATCCTCGAATTGATCCTTCATCTCGAGCCGCCGATTCGCGACGAGACTCCAAGCCTCCTGACGCAAGACTCGTTCGGTTTCCTCAAGAAAACGGCCCATTTGAGTGAGCGTCTTTTCCTCACCCCGAAACTGGACCGTGAGCGAACCGCTTAACTTTTGGTACTGCTGGCCGAGCTTGGCTTCTTCAGTCTCCAAGGCCACATTCTCCTCCCGATAGAGTTCGACATGATTCCTAACGCTGCGGTCAAAAACCTCGTAGCGCGAGCTCGATAGTTTTTCTCTCGATGGATGCTCCAGATAAAGCTGCTCCAATTTGAATTGGCGCGGTTTGCTTTTTGGATCCAAATTTTCCACCAATTCGAGATAAGCCTTCTCCGCCTCTGGACTGTCCGTATGGCAAGTCATCGCGATGTAACGCTTGGAGGATTCTTCATCCAAAGCAGCACTCAATTCACCCCAATCCAACAGCCATTGTTCCAACGCTTCTGGGGTGTGCGCGGATGCGATGCTGCGTTCGAGCCCATCGAATAATGGCTGTATCTGTTCCCAATCTCCAAGATCTCCTGCGACTGGAACAAATCGACGCGGCGTGTGGACAGGCAGGTCCTTGAACGGCAGTAAACTCATTCCACGATATTACCCTAAGGACTTAAGATGGCGAGTTGAGAAGAACCGTGCGCAGAGCAGAAATATGTGAAGCCACTCGAAGCGGAAGATCAAAATCAGAAGGTGCCTCAAGCGTATAATTGCGACGAGTTTTTTGCTCTAGCAGAAAAAGTGCCTCAGGCCACTCAGGACGTTGGATTGGATCAATCGAGGGACGAATGACTCCATCGCAGCTTTGCCAATCATCAACAGGGCCATCCGCATGGATCGGGCAGAGTTGGCCAACGGCTTCAATGATCTGGTGAGAAAGTGAAGTCCCATCAACACCGTTCAACTCATAAAGGTAATATCCATTCGCCTCCCAGTCCTCGTGCAATAACACTGAACAATCAAATCGCGGACAACTCTGCAACCAGTGGATATGAGAGATTGTCTCTCGCGCAAGAGGTTGGCGATAGTGTCGGTTGAGATCGATCCCCTGCCCATTGTTACGAGTCCCAAGTGCGCAACCGACAGGGTTCAAACAAGGAACGACCCAAAGACCTAAGTCGATAGGCCAAAGTTTTTGCCGAAACATTTCCAAAACAGCAAGTGGGCCCGCAGGTTCATCCCCATGGATGCCGGATGAGATGTAGAAACAATGCGAACTGGAGGAACCCTGTCGCACGTAGGCGTTGATGATCAGGTGATCGTCACTACAGATTTTCTGGGGCTGCCAATCCAATTGACGAGCCAATTCATCAATCTCACTCAACACCGCCTGAATATCGATCCGCTCGCCACAATAACCGCCTTCATTGCGCCCAAGCCGGTTTTTCATCAAACGCCCGCCAAGACTTCAACCTGATTAGGAGCTTCCTGATCGCTGAACCCGTGCTTCTCCCAATTAGGGTCAAGCCCAAGATCGCGTAGCATCTGCAAATCTTTTTCCACCGATTGGTTAAGGGTAGTGAGGTAATTCCCAACCATCATCGCACTCGCGCCGGCCATAAAAATCATCCCCTGCAAATCCCTTAGGTTGATGCTGCGTCCACCGGCGATCATAATTTCCTGCCTCGGCAAAATGAACCGGAAGCAAGCGATCGACTTCAGCACTTCCATCGGTGCGATACCTTCTGCGGATTTAGCCATCGGCGTGCCCTCGATCGGATTCAGAATATTGATCGGCACGATATTGGCACCGACATCGCGCAGTGCAAACGCGAGATCACATCGATCCTCACGAGTTTCACCCATACCCAAAATCCCGCCCGAACAAATCTTGATCCCAGCGCTTTTTAGATGTCGGATGGTGTTCACCCGATCCTCATAGGTGTGACTGGTGCAAACTTCGGGGTAAAATCTTTTAGAACTCTCCAGATTATGATTGTAGCACTCTAACCCAGCCTGCTTGAGCCTCTCGGCCACTTTTGGATTCTTAATGATGCCAAGCGAGGCATCCGGACGCACCTGACCGCTATCCTTTAATTCAGTCAGACGCTCGCAAATTTGATCAAGAATCGGCCCCTCATCCAACCCTTTCCACGCCGCTACCAAACCCAACGCCGTCACGCCGTTGGCCTTTGCTTCTTCAGCAGCAGCCAAGACTGGCGGAAGATCCACCAGACCGTAACGCGGAGAATCAGTTTGATACGCTGCAGATTGGGAGCAAAAACGACAGTTTTCCGAGCACCCACCTGCTTTCACATTCACGATCGAACACAGATGAACCTTATTGCCCTTGTAATGCTCCCGAATGCGGTTCGCCCAAGCCATCAAATCAAAGAAATCCGCCGTCTTTTCAAGAGAGAAAAGCCAACTACCCTCCTCGCGAGTAATCGTCTCACCCTTCAAGACGCGTTGACCCAATGTGGCAATCCGTTCCTGAGTGGATATGGCGTCAACTACATTCGATATCATGGTTGACAGGGTATCAAAGCCCCCTGTGAGGGTAAATAGGAAGTTCACAGAAACTTCTGCGAAACACGGGGGAAAAACCGTTACCCCAAATCCAGCCACACTCGGCTAAGAAAAGTGCGTGAGAACCGAACTCGATTCGTTTAGTGTGCTTGAAGAATTATGAGACGTTTTTTCCTGATCATTGTTTTCTGTGCCGCCCATGAACTCGTGCAGGCCGAATTACTCTTCGATGGTCTGAGCCTGAAAGGATGGCGTGAAACTGATTTCGCCGGCCACGGAGAGATAGAAATCAAGGCCAGTAACCTCGTGATCAACGCGGGAGCTGCTCTCAGCGGTATCACATGGACGAATGCTTTCCCGACCAATAATTTTGAGATTATCGTGGAAGCCAAAAAAGTGTTGGGATCAGATTTTTTTGCGGCCATGACCTTCCCAGTTGATGGGTCACACGCAACCTTTGTGGCGGGCGGTTGGGGCGGAGGCGTGGTGGGGATTTCGAGTCTCGATGGCCAGGATGCATCCGAAAATGAAACGGTCAAATACCATAAGTTTGAGATGAACCAATGGTACCGGTTCAAGGTAAAAGTCACCCCCGGAAAAATTGAGGCGTGGATTGATGAAAAGGAAATGGTGAACATCGACATCAAAGCGAGAAAAGTGAGCCTGCGTCACGGCGAAATCGACTTGAACAAACCATTCGGGATTGCGACTTATCAAACCTCGGGAGCCATTCGCCGGGTGGAACTCAAACGCCTAAGTGGACCTGAAGCTAAATCAGTGAAACCACCCCAAGCTGGGCAGTGAGTGAAGAAAAAGTTTTAACTCGATGAATGGCATGGTATCTCAACACATTTTAGCCCTCCAAACAAATATTGTCTGGGAGAATAAGGAAGCAAACCATCACGCGTGGGAAAGGTTGCTGAACCAAGCCAAACCACAACCCGGTATGCTTGTCGTCCTTCCAGAAATGGCCGCCGTAGGTTTTTCCTTGAATCTAGAAGCGACGGTTGATAGTTCGCATGCCTCGAGTGAGGCCTTTTGCAAACGCCTAGCGGCACAATGGAAAGTGCATCTTATTTGCGGATTAATTCGAGGAGCCGGTGGTAACTTGGCAGATAACCAAGCGGTTGTTTTTGGACCTGATGGGTTTGAATCGGCTCGTTACACAAAAATGCAACTCTTCGCTCTTGGCGGTGAGGCTCAAGTCCACACTCCAGGAAAAGAAATTGTGGTTACGGAAATCAACGGCATTAAAACTGCCCTTTTCGTGTGCTATGACTTGCGATTTCCTGAACTTTTTCGCGAGGCCGTGCGGCAGGGAGCAGAATTATTCGTAGTGATTGCGTGCTGGCCCACAAAGCGGGCCGATCACTGGACGACGTTGCTGAGAGCCCGGGCAATCGAGAATCAGGCTTGGGTTGTGGGTGTCAACCGAGCAGGCTCAGATCCCAACCATTCTTACCCGGGGGGAAGCTTGATCGTCGATTGTCACGGCGTCGTTCAGGCCGATGCTGGAAGTGAGGAGGGGTTTATTTTCGGCGAGATGCAGATCGAGGAACAGCGACAATGGCGAAAAGATTTTCCCGCACTCAATGACCGCAGGTTTGGTCAGCTTTAGCACAAGGGTTTGACTGCTCCAGCTAATATTCGGCTGTGCTCCTGAATCGCGAAACGATCGGTCATTCCCGCTAGATAATCGCAAATGGCACGAGGCCAGCCATCTCGTTCCGCACGTCGGCGTGATTGTTCCCCGATTTCCTCAGGATGCTGGGTAAAATAGTGAAAAAGCTCCTCCAGCAACCGAACTGCCTGCGCGTTTGGGTTGTGAACCTCCGGACTAAAGTAGAGGTTTTCGTACAAAAACTGTCGAAGCTCCAAATTCAATTGGTGTCGCTCAGAACTATAAGCAATCAACGGCCCTGCTTGCAACCGAACCTCATCAGCAGACTGGACGTTGGCCTGGATGATGTTGCGTTCTGACATGGACACCACATCCTTCACTTGTTCATCAATCAACGTCCGAATGATAATATACCGACGACTCTCTGATGGAAGATCTCCATGTAATTCCCTGACAACTCGGGCCGCATAAGCCCAGATCCGAACATCCCTCATCAGGTGATCTTCGTTTAGCAAATCTTCCTCTAAACCATCATCCAAATCATGACTGTAATAGGCGACCTCATCCGCCAAGTTAGCAACCTGCGCCTCCAGTGATGAGGATCGGGCCTCAAAACCCTCGCGTCGCCCCGGGTGATCATACGCTGTGAAGTGCTTCACTAAACCCTCCCTCACCTCCCAACTTAGGTTCAACCCTGAAAATGTAGGATATTTCTGCTCGAGTTCCTCAACAATTCGTAAGCTGTGTCGGTTATGCTCAAAACCTCCATGCTCGCTCATCAACCGGTTCAAAACCGATTCTCCCTTGTGCCCAAACGGGGGATGCCCTAGGTCGTGAGCCAACGCGATCGTTTCTGTCAGGTCCTCATTGATACGGAGTGCTCGCGCGATATTCCTCGAAATCGCGGCCACTTCCATGGTGTGCGTCAATCGGGTTCGGAGATGATCCCCTGTCCCGTTGAGGAAAACTTGCGTCTTATATTCAAGCCGCCGAAAAGCGCGTGAATGGATCACACGGTCGCGATCCCTCTGATACTGGGTCCGCCACACAGGCGGTTCCTCAGGATAAACCCGCCCCTGTGTGTCATCACTAAATTGTGCGTAAGGTGCGAACGTCGCTCGTTCACGGCTCTCTAAATCCTCACGTTGACACGGCATAAAAGCTCCCAATCCTCAACCATCATTACGCCAACTCGCCAAGAACCTCGCTCACTTCAACCCCTCGGAGCGCAAACAATCGTCGAATCGTATCCTCAATTAAATTGTTCGGACAGGAAGCTCCCGCCGTGATACCTACTGAAATCCTTCCTTGAGGCAACCAATTCTCACTCGTAACTTCCTGCTGTTGATGCAGGTTGTAATGGATAATCTGACGATTCGAAACCAACTTGGCAGCATTTTTAATAAAAAACGTCGGAAGTTTGGCCTCTCCCATTTCCGCCAGATGCGAGGTGTTCGACGAGTTATATCCCCCAATCACCAATAACAAATCGAGTGGGTTGGCTAGCAATTTTTCTAGGGCATCCTGACGGTCTTGAGTCGCACCGCAAATTGTATCAAAAAAACGGAAATGCTCCTTCACATTCGCCACACCATACTTTTCTGCCATCGCTTGCTTTAGCCGACGTTGAACTTCCTCGGTCTCACCGCGCAACATCGTCGTTTGATTTGCCACCCCGATCGCGTGCAGGTGGATATCTGGATCAAAACCATTGGAATACGCCCCTCTAAATTTTTCAAGAAACGCCTCCTTACTGCCACCCTTCAAAATGTAATCGCACACATAATCGGTCTCAGCCAACGTCAATACGACAAGATAATGGCCAGAACCTGTCTGTGAACTCGTCGCCTTCGTTTCCTCATGCCAAGCCTTGCCATGAATAATACTGGTCACTTGATCACGCGAATACTGTCGCACACGCTTCCAAACGCTCATCACGTCTCCGCAGGTCGTATCGACAAAAATACAGCCTTTTTGTTCCAACCTCGCTCGGGTCGCTACCTCAGTGCCAAACGCAGGGATAATGACGACGTCCCCTTGCTTCAGATCCTCCACATCGGCGTTCTTCTCCTTCCCAGAAATCGACTTGATTCCCATGGCCCGGATTTGATCGTTCACCTCGGGGTTATGAATAATCTCCCCAAGGATATAAATAGGTTGATTAGGAAAAACCTTACGCGCCGCATAAGCCAAATCAATGGCGCGTTCGACTCCGTAGCAAAAACCAAATTCCTTGGCGAGTTTGATCGTGAGCAGACCGTCAGCAGAACCGACTTGGCCTTGGGTGCGAATTCGATCAACTAACCCGCTTCGGTAATGCGACAATACCTGAGCTTGCACTGCCTCCATCACATCAGGTCGGCGTAAATTAATCTTCGGTGCAGGAGGTTGGAGCGCACCAGGCGCGGCGTCTACCATAGGGAGTCATCCTAGCAGGTAAGGTAACTACGTCGAGGGAGAATCAAAACACTCAGAGGCGAGAGGTAGTCCGCTCTTGGAGCCAGCGCAGATCGACATTGTTCGGACTCGCATCGCTATGCCGATGAAAATCAGGACTTTTTGGCTTGTAGGTACGCACGTCTAACCAACGGTGAGATTCGACATGACCATCCGCAAACGAGGTCAGCCCACCACGATTATGGTTGCTGGCAGGAAAATGGCAAAAACGATCCTCCCCCATATAAACCCCAAATACAGGACGGCAGATGCTGACGGGATTCACGTCTTGAAATACCATCAACATAGAAGGTGATGGGTGG
>WBXJ01000073.1 GCA_008933045.1 Verrucomicrobiota bacterium | reverse complement strand
CACCCTGACTGTCAATCTGGCTCCGATCATTACGCTCAAATACGAACGCGCACGCAGCGGGTTTGTTCTGAAGGTCCAAGACGGGGCGACGGTGACACACACGATCGAATACTCGACCGACCTCAAACTATGGACTCCGCTAGAGACGAAGGCTGTCGGATCCACGGACCTGACGCAGATCGATCCCCAAGCAGCAACTAACCCGCGTCGCTTCTACCGAGTGATCAAACAGTAGTCCACGCCGCACGCGGCACGGGGGGCTAAGGTTTGCTTTCAAGGTGACTTTCAGAAACTCAGCTTTTTTAAAGTTCAGGGCTGGTTTTGATGGGGTTTTTGAATGAAATTTTTCAAAGCGGGAGGTTTCTGGAAGTCCCCGGATTGTTAATCTGTTTGATTGGGCAACTTGATGGGTCGGACGGTTTACCGGTTGGTGAAGTGTCGTCCGCATTATCCGTTGCTCAATTGTTCTTTGGTGGGGGAATTGGCTCGGGCACGCAAGGGTACAAGCCGGGGTCAGACGCCTTCACCGCCGCACTAGCCAAAGAGAAGAATGCCGAACTCCTGAGGGGCCATCAGGAATTCAAGGCGTTAGAGAAGGAAATTAAAATCCACTGGTTGAAGGAGCGATGAAACGACAAATCGAATTTGAGGGGTAAAAAATCTGCGGTGTGCTTGCAGTTTTAGCCGCCTTCAGGATAATGTAACCGGCTCTCGCAGGTTTGTTTTAGCGAGACAACGATGTTGAGTTTTGTCAACATCCTAAGGTGAATTAGTCTACTGGAACGGGTAGACCCTATAGCTCAAATGGATAGAGCTCGAGTTTCCTAAACTTGAGATCCAGGTTCAATTCCTGGTGGGGTCACCATTCAAAGTCTTCGATCAGCCGGAGGGAGGATTAGGGATGCTATTTCAAGGCTGTGTAGACGCGGTGCACATCCTCGTGATCGTCGATATCACTCAAAAACTCGATGACTTCCTTGCGCTCGGTTTCAGTCACTTCGACGGAGTTCTTGGCATTATAACCGAGTTCTGCGGCGGTGATGACCCATTTTCTTTCGGTCAAAGCTTTTGAGACCTGATCGACCGCACTAATAGCGCAGGTAAATCGAGCCACAAGGTGCCCATGTGGATTATCACTCGATTCGATGGCTTCGACGTTATCAGCCCCAGCCTCGATAGCGGCTTCATCAAGGTCAGTTTTTGCATCCGCGTGGTGAGCTTCAACGATGCCAGCGCGATCAAACATCCAGGCCACGGAACCCATGGTACCGAGATGGCCCTTTTTGAATAAAACACGAATATCGGAGGCGGTACGATTTTTATTCTCGGTCAAACATTCCACGATCACGGGCACCTTGGAGGGAGCAAAACCCTCGTAGACGACGGTCTCGAAATGCATTTGCTCATCAAGGAGTCCTGCGCCTTTTTTGACGGCACGTTCGATCGTATCGCGTGGGACTGATTGTTTGCGTGCGGCCTCGATCGCGACACGCAGTCGAGCATTTAGATCTGGATCGGCTCCACCCATTTTCGCCGAAACAGCGATTTCTTTGACAATCTTACCAAAAAGTTGTCCACGTTTCGCCGCTGCATCCAACCGTCCCGCATGCTTCCATTGCGCACCCATAATTCAGAGTTTTGAAAATCTGTTTGAACTGTAATCATGAGGTTAAAGAGTGGAAAGCGCAAATCCGCCTCTATGAATGGATGAGAAATCGCCATCTCTCGCTCGTTCGGAATTCCAAAAATGCTTGATTTTTTTTGCATCCTGCTGAAAATGGAGTCTGATTTGATTTAATTTATGGCCGATCTTGCAAACCGCTATCCTGAAAATGTTTCGGGGCTTTTTTACGTCGACAACCAGTGTATCGATTGTGATCTGTGTCGGGAGACCGCTCCCGCGAACTTTATGAGAAGTGAGGACGGAGGGTATTCCTTCGTTTACAAACAACCGTCCACTCCCGAGGAGGAAACACTTTGCAAAGAGGCGAAGGAAGGTTGCCCTGTGGAGGCGATCGGAGATCTCTGAAAGACGCTTAGGAGCTGTCGCTTCGGCGTTTCGTTATGACAGCAGCGATCATTGTGGCGGCAGGTCGTGGGACTCGGATGGGTCCGAGCGTTGATAAAATTTTCCTCGAGGTCGCGGGCAAACCCATTGTTGTTCACGCTTGGGAACGGTTTGCCGCTCATCCCATGATTGATCAGATCGTGCTTGTGGTTAAGGATGGCTTCCAAAGTGCTTTTCACGATTTAGCGAAACAGTTTCCATCTCACCTCAGCCGTAAGCCTTACTCCATCGTGATCGGTGGATCCGAGCGTCAACACTCCGTTTGGAATGGGCTGCAAGCGTTAGATTCTAAGGTGGAATTAGTGGCGATTCAGGACGGAGCCCGACCCTGCACAAGTTCGATTTTGATCAGCCAAACATTATTGGCTGCGCAAGAAATGGGAGCCGCTGTCGCCGCCCAACGTGCCACAGACACCGTCAAGCAATCAGATGATGGAAGGACGATCACCCACCATTTGGATCGATCCCACTTGTGGACCGTTCAAACTCCGCAAGCCTTTCGTGTAGAGGTGATACGGAAGGCGTTGCGATTTGTCATGGAACAGAACTTGACCGTGACGGATGACACGGCAGCTTGCGCATTTATAGAGCAACCCGTCCGCCTCATAGAATCCACGTCACCGAATCCTAAAGCCACTGCCCCATCGGATTTGCCAATTCTCGAGTCGCTTCTGGCTCAACTCTAAAACCAATGAGATAGCGTGAGACTTGCCAGAATGAAATCGTGGCATACATTAGGAACATGAACTCATGGCAAAAGTCGATCTGGGTGTTCTTGTCACTGCTAGGTTTTCATCTCATTGACTTACCCATGTCACGGGGGGAGTCGGGCCCAGTATTTGTCATTCCCGTGCGCGAGGATGTGGACTCGCCGTTGGCTTACCTAATCCGGCGAGGAGTCAAAGAAGCCATGGCTGCGAACGCTGAGGTGTTGATTCTCGATATGGAGACCAACGGCGGACGAGTGGATGTAACGGAAGAGATCATCCAGATCCTTAATCAGTTTAAAGGTCGCACCATCACATTTGTGAACCGTAAAGCTTTCTCAGCAGGGGCATTTATTGCGGTCGCGACGTCGCAAATCTACATGGCTCCTCAAAGTGTGATCGGGGCTGCAACTCCGATCATGATTGCTCCCGGGGGTGGGGTGGAAAAATTACCCGATTCCGTAGAAGCCAAAATGACCTCTGGCATCAGCGCAATGATCCGCGCGACCGCCGAAAAAAATGGCCACAACACCGAAGTCGTGGAAGCGATGATTGACCGTAACAAGGAGTTCATTTTGGATGGCGTCACGATCAACGAAAAAGGCCGTATCCTAACTCTCACTAATCTTGAGGCTGAGAAAAGCTATGGCAATCCACTCAAGCCCCTGCTCTCTTTAGGCACGATGCCGAGTCTCGAGGGGTTGCTGAAGCACCTCGGTCTCAACAGCGCTCAGGTGACTCATATTAAACCGACGGGGGCAGAGACGATCGCCAGTTGGTTAGCCAAAATCAGTCCGTTCCTATTGATCGCTGGTATCCTTGGAGTTTACCTCGAGTTCAAGACTCCTGGTTTTGGAGCCCCAGGGATTGTCGGAGTTTGTGCCTTTGCACTCTACTTTCTTGGCGGCTACGTCGCTGGTCTGTCTGGTTTGGAGTGGATAATCTTCTTTCTTCTCGGTCTTACAATCTTCGGATTGGAGGTGTTTCTTTTTCCTGGAACCGTGTTCCTCGCTGTCGTTGGCGGTGCGCTCATGTTTCTTTCCTTGCTCATGGGGTGGGTTGATTATTATCCGGGAATGCCACGAATTCCGAACGCGGTTCAGCTTCGGTTGCCTCTTTTCAATCTGACGGTTGGATTTACGCTTGCTGGAATCGTGGCATTTTTTCTAAGCCGCTACTTCCCAAAATCACGCCTTTACCGACAGATGGTTTCGACGGCAACGAGCGGAAATTGTTCCGTGACGAAGATCGGAGGCCACCAACTCATCGAACAAGGGTTGGAAGGGTTGACGATGTCCGATTTGCGGCCCGGAGGACGCGCTCAGTTTGGAGACCAGTTGATGGATGTCTTAACTCAAGGCGAACTCATCAGCAAAGGCGTGAGAGTCCGTGTTCTGCATCACAGCAATGGTCGTCCGGTTGTTGTCGAAGCATAAAAACTGGACTACGTGCCCATGAGCAAGTTGCAGAAACATTAACCATCGACAGAAAGAGCCTCGATGAAATTAGTCATGCCGAAAACCGATCGATCAGTCTCAATCCTGCCGGTGTGGAGCACTTGGATCGGCCACATGCGAAAATCAGTTTTCGGAAGTTTCCAACCGATTCTAACCGCCGCCTTGGTCACCCTCGCGATTACTACCGCCCGGGCGGAATTCAAAGCTGGTGCCGCTGTCGTTGATGTCACACCGACGAAACTGCCGGTGTTCGTGAATGGCGGGTTTCTTAATCGTTCCTTGGACAAGGTTAAAACTCGCATCAACGTGCGGGCGATCGTCCTTGAGGATGGCAAGAGCCAGATCGCCATCGTGGTTGTGGATAGTTGCATGATGGGTCGTCCTCTGCTCGATGAGGTCAAGGCACTGGCGGCGAAGCGCACGAGTATTGCTACGGATCGCATCCTCATTTCTGCGACACATTCACATAGTGCGCCTGCTTCCATGAGCTGTCTGGGTGGTGAGGCTGACCCAGCTTATGTGCCGGTGTTGCGCGAGAAACTGGTCGAAGCCATCGCCACAGCGCAAGCAAATCTCGAACCTGCCCGCATTGGTTTCTCGAAAGGGGATGCCCGCGATTTTACTGCCTCGCGTCAGTGGATTCTACGGCCCGATCGCCTTGAGGAAGATCCGTTTGGAAATAAAAGTGCGCGTGCCAACATGCACGTCGGCGCTAACTGGGAAGCGGTAACTGGGGAGGCGGGGCCCGAAGATCCCGAGCTTTCCCTCATCTCGATTCAAGCACGTGATGGTCGCCCCCTCGCGGTGATGGGCAATTTCTCCATGCATTACTATGGCGACGATGACATCAGCGCGGATTACTTCGGCTTGTTCGCTGAGGGCCTGAAGGCACGCATCGCCCCCGAAGTGGCCTCTGGAAAACCCGCCTTTGTGGGCATCATGTCGCATGGTTGCAGCGGCGACATCTGGCGGGTGGATTACAAGGTACCGGAGAAGGATCGCCCAAAGCCCAACATCGACGAATACACGAATGGGCTTCTCGACATCGCCATGAAAGCCTACGCGAACGTCAAGTATGACGACAATCTCACGATCACGATGGCGGAGAAGCGAATGACCTTGAAGTATCGCGTGCCAGACAAGCAGCGACTCGAATGGGCTCAGCGCATCGTCACAGAAATGGCGGGTCGGGTGCCGAAAACGAGAACTGAGGTCTATGCACTCGAACAGATCCACCTGCATGAGCGGCAGCAAACCGAGATCGTGTTGCAGGCGTTGCGTATTGGCGACATCGGCATCGCGACGACGCCGACCGAGACGTATGCTATCACCGGCCTGAAGATCAAATCTGCAAGCCCGTTGACTCAGACGATGGTGATCGAGCTCGCCAACGGTGGCGATGGCTACATCCCACCACCGGAAATGCACGCGTGGGGTGGTTACAACACGTGGCCGGCGCGTTCTGCTGGACTGGAGATCATGGCCGAACCAAAAATTACTCAAGCAGCGATCGCACTGCTTGAAAACGTTAGTGGAGCACCCCGCAGGCCGTGGATGATCGATGCGGGGTCGGTCACAAAGTCCATCATCAATCTCGATCCTGTGGCCTACTGGAGGTTGAACGAGTTTATCGGCCCCGTGGCCGCCGATGCGACGAAGCATCACCACGACGCAACCTACGAAGGTGGCGTAGCCTTTTACCTCGAGGGGCCGCATTCAGCAAAGTTCTGCACCAACGAGGTGAATCGTGCCCCACACTTTGTTGGTGGTCGGTTGTGCTCTTCGATGACCGGTTTAGGTGAGAACTACTCGGTGTCCATGTGGATTTGGAATGGCATGCCAAACGACGGCCGCGACTTCAGCGGTTGGTTCTACTCACGCGATCACAATCACGGCCTGAGCACCGATGGCGAGCATCTGGGGGTCGGCGGCAGGAGCGGGCACACGGGAAAGCTGGTGTTTCAGGCGGGCAGTGGTTCCGTAGCAGGAAAATCGGAGGTTCCGCGGTGGACATGGCAGCATGTCCTTTTGATTCGGGATCGAGACACGGTTCGTGTTTATCTCAATGGCATCTTGGAGATCGAAACAAAACCAGCGCGGTCGAGCCGCACCTCCATGTTCTTCGGTGGTCGCAGCGACAACGAATCCAATTGGGAAGGTCGGATCGATGAGATCGCAGTGTTCAATCGTCAATTGCGTAAGGCGGAGATCGCCAGACTGGGAGCGAAATGAGGGGGCGTGCGCTACGCATCGGAGGTTATCGCATTATGGCCGCGCTCACTGGAATTGCGTTGTCAGTTCACGGCTTCGAGAGTCCCTCGACTCCAACACGTGCGCTCGCGGCCTTCCAACATGACCCCGGTCTGCGCGTGGAACTTGTCGCAGCGGAACCGCTCGTCTTCCAACCGTGCGCGCTGGCTTGGGATGCGGAAGGTTTAATGTTCGTCGTCGAAAACCGTGGATATCCCAACGGCCCCGGTTCCGACCAACCGCCTGACGGTGTCATTGCTCGTCTGGTAGACACCGATGGCGACGGTCTCATGGATCGTCGAACTGTTTTCGCCGACGGCCTGACTTTTCCAAACGGTATCATGCCCTGGAACGGTGGGGTGATCGTCACCTGTGCGCCAGACGTCCTGTTCTTGAAGGACACCGATGGCGACGGCCGCGCAGACGAACGTCGGGTATTGCTGACGGGTTTCAACACCAATGCGACAACGCAGCTGCGCGTGAGTCATCCGACTTTCGGCCCGGACGGCTGGATTTATCTCACCAGCGGCTTGACGGGAATAAGTCGGATCACGTCGCCAGCGCATCCCGGACGGGCTGCTGTCGAGATCAGCACCGATTCACGATTCCATCCGTTCACGCTCGAAATCGAACCGGTTGGCGGACGGGGGCAGTTCGGTCAAACCTTCGACGACGCCGGCAATCGCTTCCATTGCATGAACCGTGTCCACATTCAGCACACGGTTATTGCGCCGCGCTATCTAGGTCGCAATCCAAATTTCTCGATGGCTGAGACGGTGCAAAACGTGCCGGAAGCAATGATCACCGACCTCATCGGGGGAGCAAATCAAAACTTTGCCGCACGCCTGTATCCAGTCAGCGACAATCTCACCACCGCCGACTCGCATTTCGGAGCCTTCACGGCCGCCTGCTCAGTTCACATTTACCGAGGCAACACTTTACCGCCGGGCTATCGGGGTGACGCCTTCGCGTGCGATCCGACGGCGAACCTTGTTCACCGCGACCATCTCACTCCGGTCGGGCCAACGTTCGCTTCACACATGGCAAACGATGGGCGCGAATTTCTAGCCTCACCGGACAACTGGTTTCGACCGGTGTTTCTCGCGACCGGCCCGGACGGCGCGATTTACATCTGCGACATGTATCGCAAAACCATTGAGCATCCGGACTATCTGCCGGATGAGATTCGCAAGCGAACTGACTTCACCAGTGGTCATGATTTGGGACGCATCTGGCGAGTGACGAAAAGCGATTTCCACTCTCAAACCTCGACTCTCAAACCGCTCTCGAGTGCTTCCACCGCGGAATGCATTCAAGCGCTTGGCCATCCGAACGCTTGGCAACGCGAGACCGCGCAACGCCTGCTTGTGGAACGTCGCGATCCGAAGGTAATTCCGTTACTCGCAAAACTGTTTATATCCCCCAACCCAGCGGAACTTAAACGTCGCGGTGCAGCCCTGCTCGCGGAGGGTTGGCGCGGTTTGCTCATGGAGCGCGAACAAACCAACGGGTTTGCGCGACTGCACGCGTTGCGCACGCTCGCGAGTCTGATTCCTAAGGAGGATGCAGGAGAAGCCCCCTCCTCTCCTTCCAAAGATGAGCTGGAATCCATTCGCACACTCCTGGATCACGCCTTGCTCGTGGCACTCCTCTCTGCCGATCCGATCCTGCGCGAGAATGCCTGGCGCATCCTGACGGAGCAACGTCGTGCATTGCCTGGGCTTCCTGACGCACTGCTCCCTGTGTTTGCCGCCGACCCCAATCCGCGTGCTCGCTTCTGGTTCGCGTTGGGTTTTAACCAGACATTGCTTACGCCGCAGGCAGACCATTGGCTCCCAATTCTCGCTCAAATCGCGGTCAACGACGGCACAAACCTTTGGATGCGTGCCGCGCTCCTCAGTGGGCTTAAGCCTGATGATCAGCAGGCACTTCATCTCGCCCGCCATCTCGCACAATCAACGAACTCTCCAGTGCCGGTCGAGTTTTGGGCCGACCTCGGATCGGTAATTGGTGCTGAAGTTGGTGCGGTGTCGGCGTTCCTTCCCACGAATGCACCTCCGTCGGCGGGCTTCATCAGCGTGCTAGAAGGCGTGGCGCAGTCGCAGCGATCTCGTGGAAAACCGGTGACCTTGCTAACGGATTTACTGCCACGTTTTACAACGGAAGCAATTCGACTAGCTGGATCATCGAGCGAATCCGTCGCCACGCGAAAAGCAGCCATCGGCTTTCTGGTAAACGCCGACGCCACTCAAGCCGCTGCTGCGTTGTTAGCCCTGTTAGTGGCTACTGAGCCCGAGAAAATACAACTCGCGGCGGTGCGTTCACTGCTAGGATTAGCGGGCGATAGTGCCGTGTCGGAGCTCCTCATCCCGACACGTTGGAACGCGCTGCCACCAAACACACGGAGGGTTGTTCTCGCGTCGTTGCTCACGCAGCCGCGACACATCCGTGTACTCTTAGCAGCCATTGAAACAAAGCGACTGCCCGAAAATATTCTTAGTCGCGCCCAGCGCGATTCCCTACGCAAACACGGTGAGGCGGCGATCCGTGAACGCTCGCTCAAACTTCTCGCCATCGCCGAAACAGGCAATCGAATCGAGGCTTATGAAAAGGCGCGTTCGGTTCTGGCGCTCACCGGCAACGCGGCCCACGGGCGCAAACCTTTCACAACGCACTGCGCGTCCTGCCACCGACTCGACCGTGAAGGATACAATGTCGGCCCTGATCTATTTGGAATTCGTAATCAGCCCAAGGAAAGCATCCTGCTGCACATCGTCCATCCGAACTACGAATTAGTCCCCGGATTCAACGCTTGCACCATCCAAGGCAAGGACGGCAGAGAACTGACTGGCTTGATCACGAGTGATTCGGCGTCCAGCGTCACGCTGCGGCAGGCTCAGGGCATCGAGGAAATCATCCCTCGCTCAAGTATTGCAAGGCTGACCGTGAGCCAATTATCCTTGATGCCGGAGGGATTAGAAACTGCGATGATCCCGCAGGAACTCGCCGATCTTCTCGCGTTTTTGAAAGGGGAATGAATTAGGAATCAACGACTTATTCGTAAATCATTTCGTTGATAGTTTTTCCCGCAGGGATGAACGGGAGCACATGCTCGCTGTAAGGGGTGATAACATCGAGCAAGTAGGGTTCCTTGCTATCGAGCATTCGTTGCATCGCCGCACGCAAATCCTTCTTAAAAATCACGCGCTCAGCAGGAACGTTAAAACCCTTGGCGATGGTGATGTAATCGGGATAGATCTGCTTCATATTCTCTGGATCGCCCAGATAAGTATTGCCGCGGTTCCCTTTGTAAAACTTGTCCTCCCATTGCACAACCATCCCAAGATGTTGGTTATTAAGAATCAGTGCTTTCGCGGCAATTTTCTCAATGTGTGCGGTCGCTAGCTCCTGAACGTTCATCAGGAACGATCCATCTCCGTCGATATCTACCACCTGACGATCGGGACAAGCCACCTTCGCACCTAACGCCGCTGGATACCCATAACCCATAGCACCCAGACCCGCGCTAGTAAGGAATTGTCGAGGGAACTTGAAATTATAATGTTGCCCAGCCCACATCTGATGCTGACCAACCCCGGTTGTGATGATCGCCTCACCCTTTGTCAGTTCATAGAGAAGCGCGATAGCGTACTGCGGCAGGATGACTTGGCTAGAATCGCCCCCCATAAAATCGGTCACGTGCTGCGAACGCAGCACCTCATCTGTCACTTGATAACGCAACGGTGCCTTTGCCTTCCACGCAGCGATTTGAGCATGCCAACTGCTGAATGATTTCTGCAGTGGGTTTGCTTGGACGAGCTGATTCAATCGCGCCAAGGCATCCTTCACATCCCCCACGATGGGGAGTTGCACCTTTCGATTCTTGTGAATCTCTGAGGCATCGATATCGAGATGGACGATGGTTCCATGTTCGCAGAATTTCTCGACCTTTCCGGTGACCCGATCATCAAACCGAACGCCGAAAGCCAAGAGCAAATCCGCACCGGCGATCCCTGCCTGAGGTTCTCCGTTAACGGCCCAATTGCCGTAAGCTGACCCATGCATTCCCAGCCACTTTAAGGAAAGCGGATCCGTTTCAGGAAAGGCCCCGCAACCCATGATTGTAGTGACCACTGGGATTTGGGTTGCATAAGCAAACGCACGCAACTCCTCTGCCGCATTGCCACTGATAATTCCACCCCCCACATAAAGTACCGGTCGCTCAGCTTTTTGAATCAAACCCAACACCTCGTTCAAACTCAAATCGTCTGCACGTACAATTGGAGAATACCCACGCAGCACAACGTCCTTCGGCCAGAGCGGTTGAGTTTCTAACTGCTGAATATTCTTAGGGATATCAATCACCACCGGCCCGGGACGACCGCTCTGTGCAATGTAAAAAGCTTCCTTAACGACCCGTGGAATATCGTTAATATCAGTGACCAAGTAACTGTGTTTGACGATGGGCAATGTCATCCCAAAAAAATCAGTCTCTTGGAATGCGCCCTTGCCGATCATCGCTTGTGGAACCTGACCCGTGATCGACACTATAGGAATCGAGTCCATATAAGCATCAGCGATACCACTGATCAAGTTAGTGGCACCGGGTCCGCTCGTCGCCATACAAACCCCGACACGACCCGTGGCGCGAGCATACCCCTCTGCCGCAAAAACTCCCCCCTGTTCATGACGTGGGAGAATGGTGCGAATTGTCGACCGCGTGAGCGACTGATGGAACTCCATACTAGCGCCGCCTGGATACGCGAAGATTGTATCAACTCCTTCGCGCTCGAGAGCCGCCACGAGAATATCGCTCCCTTTCATCCGAGGTCCAAGTTGGGCGCGGTCCGTTTGTGGAGCTGCGCATTTGGCTTCCGCCACTTCCATTTTCTTACTCATAACAGGCATTTATATTGGGCTTTGGCTGGCCGGTGTGGAAGACAAAAAACCCACGACCGGAGAGCCGTGGGTTTTTGTCGAAAATCGTCTCTTAGCCTCGACAAGCACCACCGGCAGGGTCGCCTACTACGACCACAACACCGCTGACTACATGTAAGGCATGGATTAACACTAAGAACAATCTACCAAAAAACGAACATCTGGGTCAACAACAGAAAAATTTCGTGTCGGGGCGGGAACAAAATGAGACTGCCGGTGGGAACAAAATGAGACTGGGGTGCTGGCTTCCAGTAAGTCTGGAATCTTTCCCCCGCAGTGCTAGGTATTGAGGAGGCCGGAGCGT
>WBXJ01000072.1 GCA_008933045.1 Verrucomicrobiota bacterium | reverse complement strand
ATAATTCCATGGCAGGGGCCGAGGCCGTAAGATTTCGTGGGGTGCAACGTGGAGACGTCGTCATCGGTATTGCCGCGAGCGGAACCACCCCGTTCGTCTGGGGAGCCTTGACAGAGGCCAAAGCCCGAGATGCAAAGACCGTGCTTCTCTGTTTCAATCCACGCCTGAAAATCCACGACCGCACGATTGACGTCATGATTGCCCCAGCGGTGGGCCCCGAAATCTTGACTGGCTCAACTCGGTTGAAAGCGGGCACCGCGACAAAACTCATCCTGAACATCATCACGACACTCACCATGGTGCGTCTCGGTAAAGTCGTCAGCAACCTCATGGTCGATCTCAAACCGTCCAATGATAAGCTGCGTGATCGTGCTATCCGCATCGTTCAAGAGCTCGCGCACTGCGACAGCGCAGCCGCACGCGCCGCATTAGAAAAAAACGAATGGACCATTAAAAAGAGCCTGCGGTTCCTCGCCAAAGGGCGAAAACCTAAGTGACCAAATGGCAGGCCACGGCTCTGTCGGCCTCCACCTCACGCAGAAGTGGAACCTCCGTTTTACAACGCGCTTCTGCAATGGGACAACGAGGATGAAACGGGCATCCACTCGGCGGGTGAATCGGTGAAGGCACATCGCCTCCTAAAAATATTCGTGGACGCTTTGACTCAGAATCCACGACGGGCACGGCAGAAAGTAACGCTTGAGTGTAAGGGTGTTTCGGGGAACGACAGAGATTCTTCGCTTCCCCCGCTTCGACAATGCGACCCAGATACATCACCAAAATTCGGTGGCTGATATGTTCGACAACCGCTAAATCGTGCGCGACGAACAGATATGCTACTCCAAGCTCCTGCTGCAGATCCTTTAGCAGGTTGATGATCTGTGCTTGCACGCTAACATCTAGCGCACTGACCGGCTCATCACAAACGATCAGCCGAGGTTCGACCGCCAGTGCCCGGGCAATCCCAATCCGTTGCCGCTGTCCGCCGCTAAACTCGTGCGGATAACGCGCCGCGTGTGATGGATCCAGACCCACGGATTTAAGCAATCCCTCAACGCGCTCGCGACGAGCAGCCGCATCAGAAACCAGCGAATGGATATCCAACGCTTCACCAATAAGATCTAAAACTGTGAGACGTGGATTGAGCGAACTATACGGGTCCTGAAAAATCATCTGGAACCGACGCCGACGCACACGCAGTGCTGCCTCGGATAGATTGGCAATGTCCTCCCCCTCGAAGATGATCCGACCCGAAGTCGGTTTGATCAATTGGACCACAGCCCGACTCAGCGTCGTTTTTCCACATCCACTCTCCCCTACCAAACCAACACTTTCACCCGCCTCGATCGAAAAACTGACACCATCGACAGCACGCACACACTCCTTCGCACGATCCAATAAACCCTTTCGAATCGGGAAGTACACCTTCAATTTATCGATTTCAAGAAGACTCACAACGTGGACGGGTTGGTTGAAGAAAATGGACAACGCACTTGCCGGAATGTGCCGACCGTCGAAAGCTCCGGTGCCTGAAGAGAACAACTCGGCTGCACATCAGGACAACGCGGATGAAAACGGCAGCCCTGAGGAAAGGCCTCGATCCTTGGCACCGCGCCCGGAATGGCCGTCAAACGAGAGGCATGATTCCCAAGTCTCGGCACAGACCCAATCAACGCCCGAGTGTAGGGGTGCAACGGATGGCTGAGCACCTCATTTACCCGGCCTGTCTCAACAATTTGGCCGGCATACATCACCGCCACATCATCCGCAATGTCGCCCACGATCCCGAGATTATGCGTGATCAATAAGATCGCCATGCCGAGCTGCTGGCGGAGGTCGCGTAACAGTTCGATAATCTGGGCTTGAATCGTCACATCAAGAGCCGTCGTTGGCTCGTCAGCGACCAATAATTTGGGTTGCGACGCCAACGCCATCGCAATCATCACACGTTGTTGCATTCCACCCGACATCTCGTGCGGATAATTCTTCAACCTCACTTCCGGCGCAGGGATGCCCACCAATCTCAGCAGACGAATCACCTCCGAGTCATGTGCCAATTCCGGCCGGTGGTATTGGAGTGACTCCTTGATCTGCGCCCCAATGCGAAAGACCGGGTTCAACGACGCACCCGGCTCCTGAAAAATATAACTCACCACCCCGCCACGAATACCCTGCAACTCACGCGGCGACATTCTCAAAACATCCCGACCCTCCAACCATATCTCACCCCCCACATACCTTGCGGGCGGCGTCGGAAGAAGCTTCGCAATCGACAGAGCCGTCACGCTTTTTCCCGAGCCGCTCTCCCCCACCAGACAAAGGGTTTTTCCAGCCTCCAACCTCAACGAAAGCCCATCCACCGCACGCGCTGGCTTCGGCCCAGTTCCAAATTCAAGTTGAAGATTTTTAATTTCGAGCAATGCCATAAGGACAGGAAGCCACCGAGGAACGACCAATCACCTAAGCCATCCCCTACCTGACGCCCCCAACCCTAATCCCCAAGAACCCACAAAGCCAGCCCGACCCGCAAAAGAAAAGTAACTTCAACCATTTCCATCAGACTCAAGCCCTTCCAAGAATTAAGCAGTCCACGACAGTAAACGAAAACAAATGGCTACCTAACTATATCGATCTTGGTGTAGGGTTGGAATCTTACAAGATGCGACACGATTGCGATAATCGCCAAGCGATGGATTAGCAGCCTTGCAAGGTAGCGATATACAAGAAAAGTAAATGGCCACACAAGTGATTATACTAAGTGTTTTGGTGCTTTTTGCGGCATTTGCCCTTTACGCCATTCGCGCTTTGGGGACAAGCAGATCCCGTAGCACCGGTACCGCGAGTGAAGCCAGTGCTGACGAAAACGATACAAAGCTGAATTTTTTGGTCCGCACTCGGACTTTGCCTTGGATGGAGGTTGCCCAGCATGTCAAGCTCGGCGAGTTCCTCCAATTGAGTGGTCGTACCGTGAGTGGGGGAAACTTTACGCTTATTTTCCAGATTCAGGCTTCGCGAAAGATTGATCTCATTTCTGTGCGCGTGGCGAGGGTATCGATCCGATGCGAAGGCGGTCAGGAGTCGATAGCGACGGTTACACAGAATGGATCTTTGGTTATTTTTACACCGACCGATGCGAAGGTGGAGTTTCAGAATCTGGAAGGCGGAACTGAGACTCCGCAAGACTATATTAAGAACGACCTTTTTACCTTGGTGATCAGCTACGTCGCGAGTCTGACGATTGGAAATTCGATTCATATCGCCGCCAGAGCTTCCAATCTGGAGTCGAAGTTTATCAAAGCCTGGGATATCCCTGCCGCATCCTCAGACAATGCGATTCTTGCCGAAATGTCGATCACTGCGGATTTGGCTCATTTCAGCGAACGCATCAAGGATTTTCAACAAGCCAACTCTGCGACAGGAGGTAGCGACGATGCCCATTTCGACCTCAAAACGGGCGTGTGCTACGTGCTGGGACACTGGGGTGGTGAGAATCTGGAATTCCACGGTGCTGCTGACTGTGCGATACTGGTCGTGGAGGCATTCGATCCAGCCACAAGTTTGTCCGCATTCCTAAGCGAACTTTCCGTCAGCCCTTCAATGCACGCTAGGTTCGTAAACAGAATATCGACGACCACCCAAAGGATCGAGCCGCTGCTGATCTGTCCCAATCCAGGCTCAGGAGATCACGAAATCCTTCGTCTGTACGAGTCAAATGTACTACTGATGATGAAGGCGAGTGATGGATCCTTGGTTGAAGTGCTCAAAGTGAAAGTTGACAGGGACCGCTCTTTGCCGGTGGGGAATCATGTGAGTTTCACCTATTTTCCGAGCGATTCCTTTCAGAACGTGCTGGTCTGGCGTTTGCCGCCAAAACCTGCACCAGAAACCCGGGTGTAAGGACTTAAGCGAATGGGTTCGCGGTGCACGCCCCATGAATCAAAAACCAATCGTAGGACGACGCCAAGCTCGCTACTGTAAATCACTTTCCGAACTAACTCACCCTTGCGGTCGAAAATATTCGCCGCAATATGGAATAGATCATTCTTGAGGTTTTGTGGGTGGGTTTGTAGTTTTTTTAAAGGCCTCTAAAAGTGAATTTACGTTGGGAATGCATGGTGCGCGGGTTTGCCGCTGTTGTGGGACTCTTCGGCTTTGGCTCTGCGGTTTTCGCGGGGGAATCAAGGTCGGAGGTTTCCTTTCGCAATGATATCATGCCGCTGATGTCGAAGGCGGGTTGTAATGCGGGCACTTGCCACGGTAATGCGAATGGCAAGGGAGGCTTTAAGCTTTCCTTGCGGGGGCAAGATCCTGATCTCGATTGGTTGGCGTTGACCCGTGATCAGTCGGGGCGTCGAGTTAATACTCTTGAAGCGACGAATAGCTTGATCTTGCTTAAGGGGTCAACCGCGATTGCTCACGAGGGTGGGCAACGATTCCGCACGCAGTCTGAATCGTGGCACTTGCTTACACGGTGGGTGGCGGCGGGTGCGAAGGACGATGGGGCTGATGCGCCGAAGCTCGTGCGTTTGGATGTCTCACCACGGGATCAGGTGTTGATCGAGCCTCAGCGTGAGGTCAAAATCAAAGTGCGAGCCATTTTCTCTGATGGTTCGCAGCGCGATGTTTCTTCGGTAGCGGTTTATGATCCTGCCAATTTTTTGGTGACTGTTTCTCCGCAAGGACTAGTCAAAAGTCTTCGCTCTGGGGAGACCACGGTGAACGTCCGCTTTTTAGAGAAGCAGATGCCGGTGCGATTGGCGTTTGTTCCTAAGCGTCCGCAGTTCAAATGGAGCCAGCCGCCAGAGAATAATTTCGTGGATCATCAGGTGTTTGATAAGCTTCGTACATTACGCATGAATCCTTCACCGTTAGCAGGGGATGATGTTTTTTTACGTCGTGCGTTTCTGGATTTATTAGGGTTAATTCCGACGGAGATTGAGTCAAAATCGTTCGTATCGGATCAGGCACCAGATAAGCGGAAACGATTAGTTGATACGTTGCTTCAGCGGCCAGAATTCGCTGATTTTTGGACCCTAAAATGGGCTGACCTCTTGAAGCTGGAAGAGCGCCAACTCGATCCGAAGGGGATGCAGGTATTTTACGATTGGATTCATCAGAGTTTTTCGACGAATAAACCATTGGATCAGTTTGCCCGAGAATTGGTTTCTGCGAGGGGCAGCACTTATACGAACGCACCAGCGAACTGGTATCGGGCCAATCGAACGGCGACGCAACGGGCTGAAAACACGGCGCAGCTTTTTCTTGGGGCTCGGTTGAATTGTGCTCAATGCCATAACCATCCCTTTGAACGCTGGACTCAAGATGATTACCATAACTGGACAGCGGTTTTTGCGCGGGTGGATTATCAGATTCTTGAGAACAAGCGCACGGACGAAAATGATAAGCACGAGTTCAAGGGTGACCAGATTGTCTATCTGACTAATAAAGCGGTTTGGACGAACCCACGAATCAGCAAGCCGGCGACGCCTCGTCTGCTGGGTGGTGCCATCATTGCAGATCTAAAGCTGCCGGATGGGCGCGATGAGTTGGACGCGTTGGGAGAGTGGTTGACGAGCCCTGAGAATAGTTGGTTTTCAAAAATGCAGGCCAACCGAATTTGGTTCCATCTCATGGGTAGAGGTCTGGTGGATCCTGTGGATGATTTTCGTTCGAGCAATCCAGCCTCACATCCCGAGTTGCTTGAGTTGTTGGCGCAGGAACTCTCCGCAAATCGATTCGATCTGCGACATTTAATCCCTGTGATTATGAATTCGCGAACCTATCAATTAGCTTCCGAAAGCAACGAGACCAACGCCGATGACGAAGGCAATTATGCCCATAACCATCTACGGCGGTTGAGTGCTGAACAATTATTGGATTCTCAGAGTCTGGCGATCGGCGTGCCGTTGAAGTTGGAGGGTCAAACAAAAGGCACGCGAGCATCGCAAATGATCGAAGGCCGGAAGTTTTATAAGCCCCTGAAATCTCCCGAGGATAAATTTATGGCGGCGTTCGGAAAACCGGCGCGACTTGTTTGCTCGGAAAGCGAGCGATCCAACGAGACGACGATGAGTCAAGCATTCCAGCTATTGAGCGGGCCCTTGCTGAACAGTTTGCTCACGAATCCAAAAAACCGACTAGGCGATTTGGTCAAGGATTCAAAGGATTGGACGGCACCTGTGGAGACACTTTATTGGTCCGCACTTTCCCGACCGCCAGCGGCAGCAGAATTGAAACCGTTGGTCGAATCTCTGGAGAGAGCAACCGATAAGCGATTCGCTCTTGAAGACATCGCTTGGGCTTTGATTAACTCAAAAGAATTCGTATTCCGGAGGTAACATGAAACATCCTTTTTTCTGTTCCAGTTTCGCTCAGGGAGTCTCCCGTCGCCAAGCAATCAAGGTAGGCGGGCTTGGATTGCTGGGCCTGACATTGCCGGGTTTATTGCGTGCAGAATCAGCGCCCTCCGTCGTGACGAAGCCGACGAAATCAAAGGTCAAATCGGTCGTGTTTCTTTTTCAGTATGGTGGGCCAAGTCATCTGGATATGTTCGACATGAAGCCGGATGCTCCAGAGACCATTCGCGGCCCTTACAAACCGATTTCTAGCAGTGCGGATGGAATTCAAGTGTCGGAGCATCTGGCAAAGACGGCGAAGATCATGGATAAGGTGACGCTGATACGGTCGATGCATCACACGATGAACAACCATGTCTCAGCCGGTTACTACGCACTGAGCGGCCACGCACCTGCGACGGACGACCAACGGTTGCGCGATTCGAACGACCTGTTCCCCGGCTATGGCTCGGTGGTGGATCGGTTGGCTCCGGGTGGGAGTGAAGTCCCCACGGCGGTTTCGTATCCCTACGTGATTTCAGATGGCTCAGTGGTGCCTGGACAACATGCGAGTTTTCTCGGAAAGAATCACGATCCGTTCTTTTTCTCCCAGGATCCGAACTCGCCAACCTTCAGCCTTCCCGAGCTAAGTCTGCCAGCGAACATCTCGTTTGAACGCATGCAGGCGAGGCGCGAATTGCAAAAAATGGTGGATCAACAAGCACGCCTGATGGATGTTTCGACGACACGTGGGTTTGATGCTTACTACGACAAGGCAATGGCGATGCTCCAATCGCCACGGTTGCGGAAAGCGTTTAATATTGCGGAGGAACCAGACGTTGTGCGCGATGCTTACGGTCGCACCACCTACGGTCAGAGTTGCCTGCTGGCGCGACGTTTGGTCGAGGCGGGCACGAAATTCGTGACAGTTTATTTTTCGGAATCCATCGGTGGCCAAAGCACGGAGGCTGGAGGTTGGGACACGCACGGATTCAATAACACACGGATGTTTCCGATCATCGAGAAATATCACTTACCCATCACTGAGCACACGTTACCAACCTTCTTAAACGATCTCGAAATGCGGGGATTGCTCGATACCACGCTCGTTGTCTGGATGGGAGAGTTTGGGCGCACGCCAAAAATCAATAAGGACGCGAGTCGTGACCACTGGCCGCAATGCTACACAACTCTGCTCGCGGGAGGTGGGGTGAAACGAGGGTTTGTTTATGGTGCTTCGGATCGGACCGGTTCTTATCCTGCTGAAAAGCCAGTGCGTCCTGATGATCTTGCGGCCACGATCTATCATCTGCTCGGCATTGATCCGCACTCTGAAGTTCACAATACCCAGCAACGACCGGTGCTGATTTCGGATGGTCAACCGGTACTTGATGTCATCGCGTAAGGCGCATCGATCCCATCAGGGGCGGGGTGATTTTGCGAGACCCGGCGATGCGATAAACTCGTTTCCACACACGCCACCTCGGATTCCCCAAACTCGGACGCGGCCATCGTGCATACCCGCAGCGATTTGACCGGTGGCCTGATGAAAGGCTAAGGCGGCGACGCGACCCTCGATAATGTTTGTCACGGCCCCTTCCTTTCCATCAGGAAGATTCCGATGCACGATCTGACCATCGGCCAAACCCATCAGCATCGTTCCGTCTGCCAAGTGCAACCGAGTAATCGAAGTGTCGAACTTCGCGAATGTCCCAGCGTGCTCCCCATCAATGCCGTCCCAAGTTCGCACCGTGCGATCAGCCCCGGCGGTGAGAACCACCTTTCCATCTGTCTTGAATAAAACGGACTCGACCGCTGCATTATGACCTCGAAACGTCGAGATGGAGTTGCCATTGGTGGAATTATAAACGCGGGCCGTTCGGTCGCGACTGGCCGAGGCAAGCCACGTGCCATCCGGTGAAAATACCACGCCGTGTACCCAATCTGAGTGTTGGTCTAATCTAAGAATTTCTCGCCCTTGAGGAATCGTAAACACACGAACTGATTTATCCGCGCTACCTATTGCCAATCGTTGACCATCGGGAGAAAAGGAAGCGCAAAGAATCTCGTCGGCAGTGATCGCGATGGCGCGTGGCACCGATTGGAGGGCGAGATTTAACAAGAAAAGTTCGCCCGAACGACCGGGTGAACCACCACCCACTGCCAGCAGTGTTCCCGCGGGCTGCCATGCTAAGGAATGGATCCGCTCTGGCATTCCACCGACCCGCCGCAGCAGTGCTCCGGTGTTGGCGTTCCAAAAATTAATTTCGTGATAACCGCTGGTCACCAATTGCGTACCGTCGTTGCTAAACACGATCGCTGTGATAGGCCAAGGGTGTTTGTATCGTTTCGGTGCGGATGGATGTGGAGGCGTTGGCAGAAAACGGGCTAATGGAGTGGAGTGGCTCGAGCCGTCAAACTTGGCGCCACTCAATATCCAAGATTTTACTAATGCAATTTCGGTCGAGGAAAGCGCGTCCGCGTCTTGAGGCATTCTGTCCTCAGGGCTTTTCTCCAAAAGCAACTGATAGAGCAAACTCGCCTCCGGTTTTCCCGGCACAACTGACGGTTTATCGCTCGAACCGCGCTTCAACAAACCACCAAAAGTATCCAATCGGTATTGACCTTTTGCTTTCTCCAGTCCGTGGCAAACGACGCATCGACGCTGCAACAAAGGCGCGATGTCCGCAGTGAAACTGACCGATGGCCCTGCTGCACATGAGAACCGACTCGTTGCCGCGACTAAAAAGCAAAAGGCAAGCAGTGTTAAAAAACGAGACACCGGCATTGTGCTTTGGACAGGACGCATGAGGAGTAAGATGGCGGGAATAGCACCTACTTGAAAAGTCCGAAGATGAGATTCAGCTAAGCCCGAGGGTGGGATTTTGCGTAGGCCCGTTTCAATCGATCGGTGGAGATATGCGTATAGATCTGAGTGGTGACCAAGTGGGCATGTCCGAGTAGCTCTTGAACACTGCGCAGGTCGGCTCCGGCATCGAGTAGATGGGTCGCGTAGCTATGTCTCAATTTGTGCGGACTTACCTTTGGATCGAGCTCCGCCTGAGCCAAATAGGTCTTAAGCCGAAGTTGGATCAGGCGGGGATACATCACCTTCGCTCCGGTTTCATGTGGCTCAACGGTATTCTTCCGATGCTGACAGAATACAGCTCCAGAGGTTGTGATTCGTTCAGACGTACGAAGATAAAGTCGAATCGCTTCCAGAGCAGGTGCGCCGATTGGGATTTGTCGCTCCTTTTGTCCCTTTCCAAGAACACGGATTAGTTGTTCGTTCCATTGAATATTCTCAATGAGTAACCCGCAGAGCTCGCTGATTCTGAGTCCGCATGAATAAATTGTTTCAAGAATTGCCGTGTCTCGGAGATAAGGAAGGACTTCAATTTTTCTCTTCGACTTCTGTTGTTTATTTTTCCATCGATTAAGAGGGGCCCTTAACAGCTCTAACATCTGACTGGGTGTCAAAAATTTTGGAAGACGCTTGCTAAGCTTTGGCAGGAACAAATTCTTGATCGGTGAGCTCGATAAATATCCACGTTGTATCAAGAATTTGTAGAACGAACGCAACGCGGAGAAACGAAGTTGAATGGAAGATTGTCCAAGTTTGCGGCGGCCTAATGAGCGGAGATAAGCACGAAAATCATTGCGAACCAAATCAACCCAACAAGGAGCAACTTTGAACGCTTCGTGGTACCAGGTCGAGAACTCGGCGAGCGCGTGCTGATAGTTGCGCAAGGTATAGCTCGAGGTTCCTCGTTCGACGGTTAGGTAGTCAAGAAACTGTGCGATGTGGGCATCAGGTTCCATGCAGTGGCGGTAGTGGTTTGCGTGTTATAATTTAAGTCTAGTCCTATTGCTCAAAACAACGATTGTAGCGCGGCTAACTCGGCTCGTGCCACAGAGCCAATGTCGTAACTTTGAACGAAAGCACGGCCCAATACTCCCAACTCTTCACAGCGATCTGGGTTTTCGAGCAGCAAACAAATGGACTTGGCGGCGGCTTGCTTATCACCGAGTGGCACAGATTCCAATTGGTTCTTAAACACTAAATCGAAAACAGGCAGGCGGTAAGCGACGACTGGAAGCTGTGCCGCAAGAAACTCGTTTACGGAGAGACCCCAACCTTCTTCGTACGAAACGCTGAGCCCGATTTTTGACTGGCGCACTAGCCGGTTCTTCGTCAACTCGTCGATACCTCCTGTGAAAGTCACTGATTCACTCAGACCAAGATCACGAAAGGCCTGCTCCGTGAGTGCGCGATGAGGACCCTCGCCGATGATAAGAAGCTTCGCGTGTGCGTGTTTCGCGCGGACGGCGTGCCAGATTTCTGGAAGATCCAACACGCCTTTGGTTTGATGGATGCGCGCGAGGTGGACGACGTCGTAGAGCTTAGGTTCGCCGGTGAGTTGATCGAATGCCGCCGTATCAACCCCGTAGCCGCTCGTCAACCCCGGGCTAGGGGAGATCCCGAGTGATTGTTGAATCTCGTGAAAATGATCGAGGACAATTTGGGTGCTGCAAATCAATCGGTCTCCACGATCGTGAATCCATTGACCGGATCGACGCTCGAAATAGCAAAACAAGCGGTCGAAAAACCCAGTGGGTTTACGCTGAGCCGATACCACATGATGAATTTTTACGGCAAGTTTAGCTCCCAATCGTCGAGCTAAAACCATCGCGGGCTGGATCTCGAACAGGATTTGACTCGACGCAAAAACGACGTCGTATTTCTCTGGCAATCGTGTGAAGTGGCAAGTGATCAGTCGCCACGCGTAAGCTGGAAGATAACGCCAAGTTTGGCTGATGTACTGCGTGGCATCGAAGAGATTGTCGCTTGAGATTAGACCTGCATGCGGCGCAAGTTCTCGAATCTGTGGAAAGGCGCATTTTGCGCAAAGAAAATCGGTCTGATGACCCATCGCGGTCCACTCATTTGCCATGACAAGAAAGTGTCGGAGCGCACCGGAGAGTGACTTGGAGTCGTTCAACGAGTTATGGACGACGAGGATTTTCATCGCACAACGTGAGGTGGAGCAGGGTTAGTCTGAGGCGGGTGAGCCATGGCCTCAAGCCAATCGGCGGCGTGTGGAAGTATCTTCGACCAATGCATGGTCTTGGCACGTTCCCAAGCCTGAACGCGTAGTGAGGAATAATGCTCAGGTTGTTGCAACGTTTCGATGAGCCGATCAGCCAGCGCGGAAGGAGTTTCGTTTCTGGCAACAATGCCGGTCTGATTATCGAGCGTAGATTCAATCAAGCCGGGCACGGGATAAACCGCTCCTGGCGTACCCATTGCATTGGCTTCAATAATGTTCAAACCCCAACCTTCACGTTGTGAAGTGTGCAGAATAAAGTGCGCCTGGCGAAGGTGTGAATCTTTTTCAGATTCCGATAATGGGCCAAGAAACGTGACGTGTGACTTTAGGGAGAGT
>WBXJ01000071.1 GCA_008933045.1 Verrucomicrobiota bacterium | reverse complement strand
TGGGTGGGATGATCAGGCTGCCGGTGGCTTTGGGAGAGCTGCCGGTGATTTGGATGGAACCGCCAGTGTTTGAAAACGTTAACGCTGCTTGTACAGAGGTTACGGATCCTAACGTGCCAAGCAGGCATAAAAGGAGGGTGGTGAAGGCGGTGAAGTGTGCATACAAAGATTTGATGGAATGGTTCATTTTTGAGTCCTATTGGTTGGGTTCGCGCGATTGTCGTTATTAGGTCGCCATCGCCGATGGTTCTTCCACGGTTTTGATTATCAAAACATAATCTTTTGTGGAACACTAGGAAAATGCAAAGGGAATAACCACGTAGGAAAAAATACGTAGTTTTAACTTATTCCCTCCCCAGTCTCGTCACGGCTGGAGCAATAGACCCTGCCTCATCTCTTTAAAGCATTTATCTCGGCAACATTTAATTTGAGTGAATGCTGCCGAAATGATTGCTGCATTTCGTTTGACTTTTTGGGTGGGACTTGCTAGGGGTTTAATTGTGCGTTATAGAAACCTTGCTTTGCTCCTTAGCGGCGACCGACTGCCTTTTGGCAGGACGGCGGAGGGGTTTTAGTTCGGTTGGAAGATTTTTTGAAGCCCCACTGCCAGCAATGGCGGTGGGGTTTTTAGTTTGGATTGACGTTGAGGAGGGCTTGCAACCTGGGGTGGGAGAGTTAAAAATAACGGTGAGACTATGATGAAAAAGAATCGCATCATGATATTTGATACGACGTTGCGGGACGGGGAGCAGTGCCCCGGCGCGTCGATGAACCTTCGTGAGAAGCTTGCAATCGCTCACCAATTGGCGAGGCTGAAGGTGGATGTGATCGAAGCAGGGTTTCCTGTGATCAGCGAGGGTGATTTTGAGGCGGTGCAGACGATTGCTCGCGAGATTAAAGGCCCGATGATTGCGGGGCTTGCGCGGTGTGTCGCTAAGGATATTGATGCGGCTGGAGCAGCGGTTAAACCAGCGGGCAAAAGGGGTCGAATTCATGTCTTTCTCGCGACCTCAAAAATTCATCGGGAATTCAAGTTGGGCAAAGCTCAAGACGAGATCATCCGTTTGGCTGTGGAAGGGGTGAGGCGTGCGAAAGGTTTTGTGGAGAGTGTCGAGTTTTCTCCGGAGGATGGTTCGCGTACGGAACCGGATTTTTTGGTGGAGGTATGCAAAGCGGTGATCGCTGCGGGCGCGACCATCGTTAACGTGCCGGATACTGTGGGGTGGGCGGTGCCGGAGGAATACGGGGCGTTGATTCAGCATCTTCATGATTCGGTGGAGGCGTTCTCCAATGGCAGAGCAATCATTAGTGTGCATTGCCATAATGACCTAGGTCTCGCGGTGGCGAATTCGTTGGCTGCTGTCCGAGCTGGGGCGCGACAAGTGGAGTGTACTCTCAACGGGATTGGCGAACGTGCAGGCAATGCCGCGTTGGAGGAAATTGTGATGGCACTGAAGACTCGGGCGGATTTTTATGGCGGCGTCGAATGTGGAGTGGTGACTCAGGAAATTCTCAAATCCTCGCGATTAGTGTCGCGCATGAGTGGGTTGATTGTTCAACGAAGCAAAGCGATTGTGGGCGAAAATGCGTTTGCGCATTCGAGCGGGATTCATCAGGACGGAATTCTCAAGAAGCGGGAGACTTATGAGATTATGGATCCGCAGGATGTGGGCTGGGGCGGAACGGAATTGCCGTTGACTAAACACAGCGGACGCGCGGCGATGGCTGCAAGGTTGAAACACCTCGGGTTTAAAATGACCGATGCGGATATTCAGGCGATTTTTGCTCGGTTCAAAGAGATTGGTGATAAGAAGAAATTCGTCTACGACGACGACCTCACGGCCTTGGTCGAGGGGCACATCACGGAGGTTCCAGAAACCTGGACGCTCGACTATCTACACGTGACTTGCGGCAATTTGACCGTCCCGACAGCAACCGTCCGGTTACGAAGGAATTGTGAAGGCGGAGAAGTGTGCCAGGATGCGAGCATCGGCGATGGGCCAGTAGATGCTGCACTGAAAGCGATCGATCGACTCACTAAAACCAAGGGATCACTACGGGACTACGCGTTGCGATCCGTTTCCGAAGGTCAGGATGCGATGGGTGAAGTCACGGTTAAAGTGGATTTCGGCAACCAGCAAATCGTGACCGGCAAAGGTGCAGGCACGGACATCGTGGAAGCTAGCACCCGCGCGTACCTGAATGCAGTCAACCGGTTCCTGAGCAGCCCGTCACAAAAAACGAAGTCTTAATCTCAGACTGAGGGAGCGACAGAAATCACTCCCTGTAGAGTGGTTGTTTTGAGCTGGCTGGAGAGGTGTTGGACGAAATCCTGGGGAGGAGCAGGGGAGATGACCACGCGACCGTCATGAAGGCAGAGATTACTTTGAGCAAAGGGCTCCAAGATTGAGGTGTAGTTGTCCATGAGATTTAATAGTGGGTTGGAGTTTTTCTGGCCATTGCGAGCACCACTGCCTCTGGGGTTTCTACAAACTGAGATTGATCCAATTGACCTTTGACCTTCTTTTTGGTTGTCTCATTGAACGTTATTATGGCTGAACCTGAGAAAGAAGCGGTCGAGAGAAAAACATTGGAGCAACGGGACGCGATGAGCGATCTGCAGAAGCTTCGTCATTCCTGTGCGCATGTGCTCGCGACGGCTGTCCTTCGGCTCTGGCCTGATGCGTTGCTCGATATCGGACCCCCGACGGATGAAGGGTTTTATTACGATTTTGAGTTGGCCAGCCACCGGTTTACGCCGGACGACTTTTTTAAAATCGAGGCGGAGATGACCAAGGTCATCAAAGAAAATCAAGTTTTTGCTAAAAGCATCATGGCACGCGAGGAGGCCCACGCTTTTTTTGTCGCTCAAGGTCAAAAATACAAAGTCGAACGGCTGAGCGATATTCCCGCAGGCGAAACAATTTCGTTCTTCACCAATGGTAACTTTGTGGATCTCTGCGCTGGGCCGCATGTGATGCGCACGGGGAATATTAAAGCGTTTAAACTGCTGCGTGTGGCCGCGGCTTATTTTCGAGGCAACGAAAAGAATGAACAACTCCAACGGCTTTATGGCACGGCATTTAAAAACAAGGACGAGCTAGAGTCTTGGCTAAAGATGCAGGAGGAAGCTAAAAAACGGGATCACCGCAAAATTGGGGCAGAAATGGGCCTCTTCGCGATGGACACGGACTACGTGGGCCCGGGGCTTCCATTGTGGCTGCCAAAAGGGACGGTGCTTGTCGAGGAACTAGAAAACTTGGCGAAGGAAACAGAATTTGCTGCCGGCTATGTCCGAGTCCGCACTCCGCATCTGGCCCGCGAGAAGATGTATAAGACCTCGGGACACTTGCCGTATTACGCCGAGTCGATGTTTCCTCCGATGGAGTTGGTTGAGGAGAATTCATCCAAGAAAGGCGATAGCCAAGAGCCACTCAAAGTGGAGCGGTATTATCTGAAGGCGATGAACTGCCCACATCACCACCGCATTTTTGCTGCCGAGCCGCGCAGCTATCGCGATCTCCCGTTACGTTTGGCTGAATATGGAACCTGTTACCGCTATGAGCAATCGGGTGAGCTATTTGGATTGATGCGAGTTCGTTCACTGAACATGAACGACGCGCATATTTATTGTACCGAGGGACAATTCGCCGACGAATTTCGAGCTGTCAACGAGATGTATTTAAAATACTTCAAGATTTTTGGCATCGAGAAATACACCATGCGGTTCAGCACGCACGATCCGTCCAAGCTTGGTTTGAAGTTTGTTAATGAACCGGAGTTGTGGAAACGCACGGAGGACATGGTGCGCAAGGTGTTGATCGACTCAGGCATTAACTACGTGGAAGTGCCGAACGAGGCCGCTTTCTACGGCCCGAAAATCGATGTGCAAGTATGGAGTGCGATTGGTCGCGAATTCACGATCGCAACTAACCAAGTTGATTTCGCCGTCCCCGCCAAATTTGGACTCACCTACCGCAGCCGCGAAAATACCGATGAGACACCGCTCTGCATCCATCGCGCCCCGCTTGGAACGCACGAACGGTTCATTGGGTTTCTTATCGAACATTACGCCGGCAACTTCCCGCTATGGCTCGCTCCGGAACAGGTGCGTGTTATCACGATCGGCGACGAGGAACCCTTGGTGGCCTATGCCAAAGAAATCGTGGCGGAACTCCGTGCTCAACAAGTCCGTGCCGAAGGCGATTACGGAACTGATAAAATCAACGGCAAAATTCTCCGCGCCGAAACAGCGAAAGTTCACACCATGCTTGTCATCGGGAGTCGCGAAATGGCTGCGAACCAGGTCGCCGTCCGAATCCATGGAAAAGGAAATACGGGGGTTAAACTTCGTTCCGAAGTGGTTGTGGATTTGGTAAAAGCAATCAAAGAACGCGAAGCCTAATCCTTGGATTAGGCAGGTTCAGATTCACCAAAGAACTCGCTAAAAATTCCACCGAGATGGTGGAGCCGAGGGGATTCGAACCCCTGACCCCCACAATGCCATTGTGGTGCTCTACCAACTGAGCTACGACCCCTACCTCGTGCGCAAATCCTAGGGAAGCATAGCCAGATGTCAAACAACATTCGGAAAATGAAGCCCATCAAATCGACTCTCAATGGTGCTTTGACGGAGCGAAAATGAACCGCACGGAATGGGTAGGGGATGGCGCGGGTGTTTTCTTCCTTAAAATTCTTTCGCCACGGTTGGGAGTCTTGGTTTAACGTTGAGGGATGATATCTCGGCAGGCGCAGTTAAAACGAACGACGAAGGAAACGTCCATCGACATCCGATTGGGGATTGATGGAACCGGTAAATCGACGATCAAGTCGGGGATTCCATTTTTCGATCATATGCTCACGCTTTTCGCCAAGCATGCTGTCGTGGACTTACGATTGAAATGTAAGGGGGATTTAGAGGTGGATGCTCACCATACCGTGGAAGATTGCGGGATCGCGCTGGGAAAGGTGATGTTAATTGCCTTGGGTGAGAAGAAGGGAATTAAACGGTATGGAGCCGGTTTTCATCCGAAAAACCCGTTTTCAGGTGAGGCTTATGTGCCCATGGATGAATGTTTAACACGTTGCGTGATCGATTTTAGCGGTCGGCCTTTTTTGGTTTGGCGGGGTGTGGATAAATTGGCATATAAAGTGCTGAGTCACGACGAAAAATCACAGGACATGTCGTCGCGCTTTCGGTTTGGGTTAGCTAAGGAGTTTTTTCAAGGATTTGCGAATGAAGCTCGGTGTAATTTGCATCTGGAATTGCTTTATGGCGATGAACCTCACCATGTGGTTGAGGGCTTGTTCAAAGCCTTTGCTAAAGCGGTAGATATTGCCTGTCAACGAGATCCGAGAATTACTAACCAAATCCCAAGCACCAAAGGTCAACTTTAGCAACACGGTTGAATAATTGTTGGACCGCTCCGTCAAAAATTAATGAAGAAACCGACGACAATCGATTACCCCACCGCGCCTGACGAGGTTCTCGTCAAATTGGCGCAAAAAGGTGACACGGTTGCCTTCGAGGAGTTGGTATCGCGTCATCGGGACAAAATTTACGCTCGAGCGTTTAGCATGTTGCGGAACGAGCAGGACGCGATTGATGTTTCTCAGGAAGCGTGGATCAAAAGCTGGCAGCGGCTGATACAGTTTCAGGGTGACTCGAGTTTTGCGACTTGGATGACGCGCATCACGATTAACCTCGCGTTGGATCAGTTGCGTCGGCAGAAACGGGTCAAGACGGATTCGCTTGAACATTTGAATGAAGAAATGGGAGGGGTGGAACGTCAGATGCCGGTAGTGAATACAAACCCGTCGGAGGGTTTAGAACGGGGTGAGTTACGGGTCAAGATAGATAAAGCTCTGGGGCAGTTGAGCTACGAGCACCGGACGGTGTTGGTGTTACATGAATTTGAAGATTTAGAGTACAAGGTAATTGCAAAAAAAATGCAATGTTCGATTGGTACAGTAATGTCCAGATTGTTCTATGCCCGCCGAAAAATGGCAGCCCTGCTCGCGGGACTGAAGCGTGAGGAGTTTACTCAATAAAATGAACACAGACCAAATTCTGAAACTGCAGGCCTATCTGGATAATGAGGTCTCGTCCGGAGAAGCCCGCCGGATCGCCAATTGGCTGAGCCGTGACGCAGAAGCCCTTCAACTCTTTCAGGAATTGAAAGAGATCAAGGCGGCAATGGCTGAGAACGAGTTGACGGTCAGTGTGCCTGAATCCCGTGATTTTTATTGGTCGAAGATTCAACGAGGGATTGAGTCTGCCCCGGCTGCTCGCCCTACTGTGGCTCCTTGGTGGTTTCGAATCGGTTTACCGTTCGCGGCCGCACTGGCAACCCTCGCGGTTCTCATGTCGGTAACCACGTTCGATTTGCCTAGCCTCCGACTGAGGTCTGCGGTGTATGAGATTGATGGCTCCGGATCGGACGATGGATCGATTACCTTTCACTCCCAATCTGAAGGCATGACGGTAGTTTGGATTCCTAGCGGTCAGTATTGAGTTTTTTTCACTTTCTCTACTGTTGCTCTCTATGCGTGTAAAATTGAGCGTCTCTCGATGGATTCTCGCCGCCGTTCTGGTGGCTTTTCTGGTTTTGAGTCCATCTGATACGGTTGCGGCCGAGACCAAATTTCAGGCTCGTTTAGTTTGGGGCACTGATGAGATGAAGCCGGAGAATCCGAATCTCAAGGAGATCGACGCCAAAACTAAAGAGAAGCTCAAGGCTGTTTTCAAATGGAAAAACTATTTTGAAGTGGAGACCCAGACTGTGGTAGTGGGGCCGAACGAGCTGAAGAAAGTTAAGATGAGCAGCAAGTGCGAAATCGAGATTCAGGAGCTTGGAAAAGATGGATTTGAGGTCAAACTTTTCGGTGAGGGAAAATTAACAAAAAAAGTAAAACAAGTGTTTCCGACCGGGGATTGTTTGGTTCTGGCCGGGGATGATAAAAACTCCAATGCTTGGTTGGTGATGTTGTGTCCTTTGCAGAAATAGTGTTGGTGGAGTTAAACTCGTTGAGGCTCGTTTACGGGCTTATTTTTTATGGCAAAAGCACCCGATCTACAACTTAAAGTGGGGGATTTTGCTCCTGCGTTCACGGCAATCACACATGAGGGTAACGAAGTTTCGTTAGCTCAATGGATGGGAAAAAACGTCGTTCTTTTTTTCTATCCCAAGGATAACACCCCCGGGTGTAACAAGGAGGCTTGTGGGTTTCGCGACGCGTATGATTCATTCAAGGAGAAAAATACGATCATTGTTGGAGTGAGTCCCGATTCCGTAAAATCTCACGTCAAGTTTGTCGAAAAGTTTTCCCTGCCTTTTTTATTGTTGGCGGATGAGGGGCAATTGATTGCCCGAGCTTATGGGGTTTGGGGCGAAAAATCGTTTATGGGACGGCGATATATGGGTAACCACCGAGTTACATTTTTGATCGATATCACGGGGAAGATTAAAAAGATTTGGGGATTAGTTTCCCCTGCAGAGCACGCTCAAGAAATTCTCCCGGAAATCTGAGTCTGATACGCTCCCGAGCCGTTGGTTCTGAACTTCAATTATTCGTATCGAAGGGATTCGATAGGGTCTAGATTGGCGGCCTTGTAGGCGGGGTAGGTTCCAAAAACGATGCCCACAACTGAGCAGATTACGAGGCCAATAATGGTCCAGTCGATGGGGATTACGGGAGGTAGTTCGAGGTAAAAGGCGGCCATGTTTCCTCCTAAAATACCTAGGATGACACCGGCTATACCGCCCAGTTGACAAAGGACAGTGGCCTCCATAATGAACTGCGCCATGATATTACGCTTTTTAGCACCGACAGCCCGTCGGATTCCAATCTCTCGAGTGCGTTCGGTGACTGAGACGAGCATAATATTCATGATGCCGATGCCTGCAGCAAGTAAGGCAATGGAGCTGATGACAGCGACCCCGATCCGCACGCTGAAGGTGAATGTTTTAAACTGGGTGATCAGTGACTCATTTGAAAAGAGTTCAAAATCATCTTCTTTACTGGGGGCGACTTTGCGCACTGTGCGGAGGATGCCTCGGACTTGTTCCATGGTGTCTTCGTAGACGGCTTGGTTGGGTGCTTGCACGTAAACTGTCAGGCTGCGGGTGCTTCGTCCGTAGCGATCGAGACCTGTCGAGATGGGGATGACGGCGAACTTATCTTGGTTTCCTTGAGAACTCGACCCCTTGGGCGCAATGACTCCGACAACGGTGTAATTGATCCCATCAAACTTAACTTGTTCGCCGATGGCCGTCGCAAAAGGAAAGAGGTTGGTGGCGAGAGCGTTCCCGAGAACACAACAATGGCGTGAGTTCTGTAAATCCTCCTCCAACAGCGGGCGGCCTTCGTGGATTTCCCATCCTCGGGCCAAGAAATTTTCTGGACTGCCCCCCAAGAGTTCGACGCCTGGAGTGGATTTGGTGAAACGTGAACCTACTTCACCGGTCCACAAATCCGTTTCGATGCCAACATGGCTCGCGAGAGTTGCTCGTTCCTTCACTGCTTTGGCGTGTTGCATCGTGATCCTTTTGCGACGCCAGAATTTTTCAAACCCTTCAGGGCCACCGAAGTAGACGGGTGGAAATTGGGTAGCAGCGAAGGTGTTGGCACCCAGCCCGCTCATCTCGCCTTCGATCTTAGTTTGCATGACGCGCAGGGCGGTCATGACGACGATGATGGAGAAGACACCGATGAGCACGCCGAGCAAGGTGAGTATGGATCTCAGTTTATGCGCGGCGACCGCCTTGAGGGCCATGCTGAGACTTTCTCTAAGTTCGTCGCGAAACATGGGATCAGTCGTTGCGAAGGGCATCCACAGGGTTCATGCGTGCCGCCCGCCAAGCAGGAAGAAAACCCGAGACGATGCCCGTGAGTAGCGAAACGCCGACGGCAAGGCCGACGATGGGGAGTGATAAGGTGGCGGGAAGGAACTGGCTGATCACTAAGGTGACAGGAAACGCGATCGCGAGACCAAGTAGGCCGGCAAAGAGGCAGATTCCGGCAGCCTCGGTTAGAAATTGCATCAGGATCGTGCGACGTTTGGCTCCGATGGCTTTACGGATTCCGATTTCTTTTGTGCGTTCGGCGACGGAGACGAACATGATGTTCATGATGCCAATTCCGCCGACGAATAAGGAGAGCCCCGTGATGAAGAGACCTGCTGAGGCGATGATCCCTCCGACGCGATTGAATGTTGCGATGAACATTTCCTGCTGATTGATGGCGAAATTATCCTCAACACTTGGAGGCACATGGCGGAGCTTGCGCAGAATCCCTCGGATTTCCTCCTTAGAGTCCTCGATATGTTCCATGGAAGCGACGCGGATTTGAATTTCGTAGTCCGCGTCGTGTTGAAACGCGAGGGTGTAATAGCGCATGGGTACGATGACTTGGTTATCGAGACTAAAGGCACCAAGAAAGTTGCCTTGCTGAGCCATAATACCGACGATTTCGACGGTTGTCCCGCCGACGCGGATTTTTTTACCAAGGGGTGAGATGTTAGGAAATAGGTTCGTCGCGACGCCTGAGCCGATGGTGCAAATGGGTCGGCCGCCGTTCGCCTCAGCAGCATTAAAGAATCGGCCTTCTGCGATGGTATTCCCACCGATATTCACGAATTGTTCGTTACACCCGAGAACTGAGACTGACCGTGAAGTGCGGTTCTTATAGGTGACGGGAAGGCGACAGCCCGAGAAGGGTGTAATGGCTTTGATCAATGTGGCCTGTCGCGAAAGGGCTTCGATTTGGTCGAGGGTAATGAGGGGTCTTCGGTAGCTTTTCAACCAAGCTTCGCGGGAATCGTTGAACCAACTAAAGCGCTTGATAAAAAGTGTGTCGCTTCCCATGGACGAAATGCTCTTACGGAACGCGCCGTTGAGCCCTTGGATTGCGGTGGCCATGAGAGTCACGGTGACGATGCCGATGACAATGCCGAGAGTGGTAAGCCCGCTGCGAAGTTTATTCGCCCGCAGAGCGGCGAAGGAAATAACGGTCCCCTCCTTGATTTCCTGCCAGAGAGTCATGACTTGCCAACGGCGTGAAGGGCAGACACTCCGAGACTCGGTTCATCGCTGGCGATCAACCCGTCGTGTAGACGAATAATCCGGCGAGCGTGACGAGCGACAACTTCCTCATGAGTGACGAGGATAATGGTGTTCCCTTTGCGCCAGAGTTCCTCAAAAAGCACCATGATTTCATCCCCAGTCCGAGAGTCCAGATTGCCGGTTGGTTCATCGGCGAGGAGGATGGAAGGATTGTTGACGAGGGCGCGGGCGATCGCAACTCGTTGGCGTTGGCCGCCGGACATTTCGTTCGGTTTATGGTGAACTCGGTCGCCTAGGCCCACGTGATCGAGAACCTCAAGGGCGCGTTGGCGACGGCGGGCAGGGGGCATTCCTGAGTAGATCAACGGCAGTTCGACGTTGTGCAACGCATCGGAACGAGGGAGCAGGTGAAAACTTTGAAAGACAAAGCCAATTTCACGGTTACGCAGCTCGGCAAGTTGATTGTCATCCATGCGGCTGACGTCCGAGCCGTTGAGGTGGAATTCTCCGGAGGATGGAGTGTCAAGGCACCCTAGAAGATTCATCAGCGTCGATTTACCGGAGCCGGACGGCCCCATTATAGCAACGTATTCGCCGCGTTCGATTGAAACATCAATCTCGCGCAAGGCATGGATCGTCTCAGAACCCATGACGTAACGCCGTGAGATTTTTGTGAGTTGGAGCAGGGCCATGCGAATATTTCAGGGCTTGGAATGACCCTCGGAAAGTTGGTTGATCTGCACTTTTTTTCCATCTTCCAAGTCGCGACTGATCATTTTGTAACCGCCTGAGACAACCTCCTGACCCACGCTCAGCCCTTCGGTCACTTCGATATAAGAATTATCACTGATGCCCGTCTTTACCTTGGTGATTTTGGCCTTCAGTTCCTCGATAAGAAAAACAACCTCGTCGGGTTTGATCTCGGTTTTGGCTTTTTGCTTGGTGAGAGCTGGATCGGTTTCCGGCTCCAATTTCTTGGGATCCAGTTTCGGTTTCTTAGGCAGTCGAGTTGTGACGGATTGGATCGGAATCGTGATGACGTTGCTCCGTGATCGCGTTTCAATTTCTGCGGTTACCGACATCCCCGGTCGAAAAATATCTTTGTCCGTGAGGAGGATTTTGACCTCAAACTTGGTGGCTTCGGTGCTGCCGGTGGCGGCGGAGGCACTCGACGAGCTGCCGGTTCCTGCATTCTTGGATGCATTCGCGATATCAGTGACGTGGCCTTTGAATTTTCGATCCCTAAAGGCATCGATCTCAAGGTGGGCAACCTGACCGATCACCAAAAGGGGTATGTCAATCTCTCCGATATCTACCCGGGCTTCGATGGCGTTTAGGTTGGCGATCGTCATGATTTCAGTCCCAGCCATCATCGCGGTTCCCACGACACGTTCCCCTAGTTGTGAACGGAGTTTGGTGATTGTGCCGTCGAGTGGAGAGTTGATCGTGGTTTTAGACAGGTCGTCCTCCGCCCGGGCTAACGCAGCCTTGGCTTGGGCTGCGCCGTGGATGGAAGTTTCATGAGTGGCTTTTTGAACTTCCAATGCTGTTTTGGCACTGAGGAAATCGGAGTCTGAAACTAGATTGGCTTCAAAAAGTTTCTTATGCCGTTGGAATTCGACCTCAGATTTTTGAAGGTTCGCCTCTGCTAGATGGACATTGGCTTGTGCTGATTTATAATTTGCTTCGGAGGAATTGCGGCCTGCAATGTAATTGTCGGGTTTCAACTTGAGCAGAAGGTCACCCGCTTTCACCAATTGGCCTTCCTTGACGGCGAGTGCGATGATTTCTCCGCTGACTTCCGGGTTAATCGTGACTTGAAC
>WBXJ01000070.1 GCA_008933045.1 Verrucomicrobiota bacterium | reverse complement strand
TTCTTTGTCAACACCCTCAGCACCGTCGTTTGGGGCAATGTCCCTGGTTCCTTCCATAACGGTGCCGCCAATTTCTCTTACGCTGACGGTCATTCTGAGGTCCACAAATGGGTTGTCACCGTAGAGAAGGGTACGGTGCGTCCACCCGTCAAAGGAGGTGTGGGAGGCTTATTTCCCGCTACGCCATCAACCGATTTTCAATGGTTAACTGAGCACACCAGTGCCAAACGCATTTGAGAACAAGAATTGCCTCACCCCATCGAACGATTTGGTTCAAGTTTTATGATGATTTCCTCCCCGTTTAGAAGCGTAAATTTTGATTGTCTGTGCGGTGGTTCTCTAACACATTAAGCCATATGAAAGTTCCCTCTGTTTGTTTATTGCTCTGTGCCGTGGTCTCGAATGTCGCAGCCCAAAATTATTATCTCCATTCGTTCAAGAAGACTCAACTGACCTCGGAGTTTTGGTCCGAAGGGGCTACTGCGGGCGACTTTAATCACGATGGTAAAATGGACATCGCAGCAGGTCCATTTTGGTATGCGGGGCCGGATTTCCAAAAACGCCAAGAGTTTATGCCACAGCCAGTGCAGGGCTTCGATCGCAAGGCGGCTGATGGTAAGGTAGAAAAGGTCGGGGGATATGATCCACATGGGTATTCTAAGAACTTTCTTGCCTATACTTACGATTTTAATAAAGACGGTTGGGACGACATCATCGTTCTAGGTTTCCCTGGCGAGGATTCCTCTTGGTTCGAGAATCCCAAAGGCCAAGCAGGCCACTGGAAACGGCATTTGGCACTTCAGGTCACGGATAATGAGTCCCCAACATTTTTAGATATTACCGGCGATGGCAAACCGGAAGTCGTCTGCAATTCAGGTGGTTTTTTTGGTTATGCTGAGGCGGATTGGAAAGAGCCAACCAAGGTCTGGACATTTCATCCAATCACGCCCAAGGGGCCATGGCAGCGTTTTACCCATGGGATGGGCGTTGGAGATGTGAATAATGACGGAAAGTTAGATATGTTGGAGAAAGATGGATGGTGGGAACAGCCCAAGTCGGTGGTAGGGGATCCCGCTTGGATCAAGCACGCGTGGAGTTTCGGAACCGGAGGGGCGCAGATGTTTGCTTATGATCTGGATGGAGATGGTGACAATGATGTGATTACGAGTCTCGCAGCACATGGATATGGGTTGGCGTGGTATGAGAACTATCGCGAGAATGGGGAGATTAAGTTTCGCGAGCATATCATTATCAACAAAGAACCGAAGGATAGTAAGTTTGGCGTGGCCTTTTCACAGTTGCACGCAGTCGATTTGGTCGATATGGACGGGGACGGAATTAAGGATTTAGTGACGGGCAAGCGTTACTGGGCGCATGGTCCTTCAGGGGATGCGGAACCGAATGCCGCAGCGGTTCTTTACTGGTTCAGAACGGATCGCAAGGCTGATAAGACGGTCGATTTTGTTCCCTACCAGATTGATAATAATTCAGGAATTGGTACGCAGGTTATGGTCGGAAACCTCAATGGCGACAAGTGGCCCGATGTGATCGTTGGAAATAAGAAGGGCGCGTTCGCTTTCGTGCATGAAGTAAAAAAGGTCGGCAAAAAAGAGTGGGACACGGCGCAACCTAAGCCTTTCGCTGCACAATAAAAACAAGCATTGAGGCTTAAGCTTCGTCTGCTGACTTTTTCTATGAAACGTTTGTCATCATGGATGATGTGTGGTGCAGTTTTGTGCGCAACATCCTTCCTCTCTAAAGCGGTTGATCGGCCCGGACTTCCTGCGGTTGGGAATGAGGGTAAGGCACTCAACCTCGGTTTCGAGGATGGAACACTCAAGGATTGGAAGGCTGATGGATCCGCGTTCGACCGTCAACCCATGCGCGGAAATACCGTAACAACGCGGCGGGCCGATATGGAGAGCGGGCATTCTGGGGACTACTGGGTAGGCACCTACGAACGCGGCGGGGATGAATTGCAAGGCACCCTCACATCGGTTCCCTTTAAAGTAACACAGCCGTTTGCTAGTTTTCTCGTGAGTGGTGGGATGAATCCTGCGACGCGTGTCGAGTTAGTCAGGGCAGACACTCAGAAGGTTTTTTTCAAAATCTCTGGAACGGATTCAGAGACGTTGCGACCAGTGGTCGTTGAGGTCAAAGAGCACATAGGCCAATCCATCTTCATCCGAGTGGTGGATCAGCACTCGGGTCCTTGGGGACATATTAATTTCGATGATTTCAAATTCCACAAAGTTCAACCAGTTTTAGCCAACGAGATCAAATTAGGTAAGTCTCCTGCGGCGATGCCTGAGGTGGATGCCGTGATGTTCGCAGGTTTATCCCCCGAGGAAGCAGCGAGTTCCGCGACAGTTCCTCCCGGGTTTAAAATGCATTTATTCGCGGGTGAACCCGACGTAAAACAACCCATCGCATTCGCCCTCGATCATCGGGGCCGCATGTGGGTTGCTGAGGCTTATACCTATCCTCGCCGCGCTCCAGAAGGACAAGGGAAAGACCGCATCCTGATTTTTGAGGACACAACGGGAGACGGCAAGTTTGACAAAAGGACTGTTTTTATCGAAGGGCTCAATTTGGTGAGCGGTTTGGAGGTAGGGTTTGGCGGCGTCTGGGTCGGTGCTGCGCCCTATCTGATGTTCATCGCCGATAAGGATGGCGATGATAAGCCAGACGGAGCTCCGCAGATTCTTCTCGATGGGTTCGCGTATCAAGATACGCACGAGACGTTGAATACGTTCACGTGGGGGCCGGACGGGTGGCTTTATGGATGTCACGGGGTGTTCACCCATTCCAATGTGGGCCGTCCGGGATCGTCGGATAAGGAACGCACTCGGATCAACGCCGGGGTGTTTCGTTATCACCCCACGCAGCATAAGTTTGAGGTGTTCGCGGAGGGCACAAGCAATCCATGGGGCGTGGATTTTGACGAGTATGGACAATGTTTGATCGAGGCCTGCGTCATTCCCCATTTTTACCATATGATCCACGGGGGACGTTATGAGCGTCAGGCAGGTCAGCATTTTAACCCCAACATTTACGATGATATCAAAACGATCGCGGACCACCGCCATTACGCCGGAGATAAGGGGCCTCACGCTGGCAACGGGCGTTCTGACACGATGGGTGGAGGTCATGCCCACGCAGGGTTGATGATGTATCTTGGGGATAGTTGGCCCGCCGAGTATCGCAACAAAGCCTTCATGAACAATATTCATGGGCAACGTTTGAATATGGATGTTTTGGAGGCGAAAGGGTCGGGTTACGTGGGTAAACACGGCCCTGATTTTGTCAATTTTAATGACCGTTGGTCGCAGGTTTTGAACATGCAATATGACCAGAATGGGTCGGTCTACATGATTGATTGGTATGACAAGAATCAATGCCATCATAACGACCCCAATGGTCACGATCGAGATAATGGCCGGATCTTTAAACTAGTTTACAACCAAACGAAATCCTTGCCGGTAGATCTACAAAAAAAGACCGATGCCGAATTGGTGACGCTTCAGTTGCATCGCAATGAGTGGCTCGTTCGACATGCACGCCGTGTGTTGCAGGAGCGAGGAGGGAACGCCGCAGTTCACGCCGGCCTCCGGAAGATCATTGATTCAAACTCGGACGTGACTCGTCAGTTGCGAGCCTTGTGGGCTTTGCATGGCACTGCGGGACTCACCGAAGAGTACGCACAAAAGTTGCTTCAGCGTCCCCAGCCTTATGTGCGTGCGTGGACGCTTCAATTGCTCGCCCAAGACAAACCCTTATCCGAGGCTGTTCTGGCCCAATGCGCGGCAATGGCAAAACAGGATTCATCGCCGATTGTGCGATTGTATCTGGCTTCGGCGATGCAACGCACGCCCCCCGAAAAACGTTGGCCTGTGCTCAAAGCGTTGCTCGCGCATGCGGAAGACACCGAAGATCATAATCTTCCCTTCCTCTACTGGTATGCGGCCGAGGCTTCGGTGGCGGAGGATCCCACTCAGGGTGTCAAACTTTTAGCTGAAACCAAGATCCCACGCGTTCGCGAGTTTATTACCCGCCGCGTTGTGGGAGCAGGCCGTAATGTGGCGGCAACCAACCCAACAGAACCTGTTGCGCAGATCGTTGCGTTACTCGGAAAATCTTCCGATATACCCTTTCAACTCGACGTCCTGCGTGGACTGACCGAGGCCATGAAAGGTCAACGATCGGTAGCTATGCCCGAAGGTTGGATTATTGTGGAGGAGAAATTGCTTACCAGTTCGAACGCCGAGGTGCGCACACGGGTTCAGGCATTATCCCTCACTTTTGGCAGTCTGCGAGCCCTTGCCTCCTTACGTAAAATCGTGAGCGATGTTTCGGCACTGGTAGAAACGCGACGCAGTGCCTTGGAATCGTTGCTTGCCGTTAAGGATCCCGAACTGCCGCCCGTGTTACAAACACTCCTCAAGGATGCCTCGATGAGAGTGCCAGCCTTGCGCGGGCTCGCTAACTATGATGATCCAAAATCAGCAACTGCCATCCTCGCCGTCTATCCTTCCTTAGCCGTTGGCGAAAAGCGGGACGCTTTAGCAACGCTTGCCTCCCGTTTGAATTACGCCCGCCCGCTCCTCTTAGCTCTGACGCAGGGTCAGGTCACCAAGGGTGATTTGACGGCAGACCTGGTGCGGCAATTACGCAACCTAAAGAATAACGAACTGAGCAAACAACTCGATCAAGCCTGGGGCACCATGCGCGATTCTACCGTGGATCAAAAAGCGGAAATTGAAAAATACACTAAAGTGTATCTGGCGGGAGGATCCCAACCCGGTGATGCGAGTCGAGGTCGTCTCCTTTTTAGTAAAACTTGTCAGCAGTGCCATGTGCTCTTCGAGACCGGAGGCCAAGTGGGGCCCAACCTGACGGGATCGAACCGTGGGGATCTTCCATACATCCTTCAAAACATTGTGGATCCCAACGCCGTTATTCCCAATGACTATCGCACTTCGACACTGGAGACGAAGGACGACCGAGTGATTACTGGCATCGTGAAACAACAGGATGAAAAATCGGTTACCATTCTGACACCAACCGAATCGTTAGTAATCCCCCGTAACGAGGTCAAATCGGTTGTGCTGAGCGAAATATCCATGATGCCAGAAGGGTTGCTCACACAGTTCAAGGAACAAGAAGTGCGAGATTTGCTCTATTATCTCAGCCGCCCTGCGCAAGTTCCATTACCCAAGGAATAAACTGCCTCCAAAACAGTTGACTCCAAATTTCATTTGGAACCTGTCACGGGTGGTTTGAACTCCTCGCGGTAAAGTGCGTAACGATCCATGACCGCGATGGCGTAGCGTCGGGTCATCGGGAACTCGATCTGATTGATGAAGGCAACCGCATTGGTGGCCGCAGCACCCTTGCTCCACCGGAGGACGTTGGCGCGACCTGCATTGTAATCCGCTAACGCATAGGGAAGCGGGTTATCTGTGGCGCGGTAACGTTTCAGGACTTTTCCTAGGTAGAATGTCCCTGCGTGAATATTTTTGCCCGGGTCAAGGATTTCGGCGTGGGTAAAATTCGTCAAATGTTCTGCCTCTGCCCATTCAAAAGCAGCATCCTCCCGCACTTGCATCAATCCGATCTCCTCCTTGGTGCCGAGGGCTTCGGCTTGGAATCGACTCTCCTGCCAGATGACGGCTTTAATCAGGGCAGGGTGTACCTGATAACGACGACCCGCATCCAGAATCAAAGGATCAAACCGGTGCTCACGTCGTAACATCCACCAACGTGAAATCGGGTAGGGGAGCAGGAGAGCGAGTAGAAACACAGCCGCCGCCAGTGTTTTTGGGGCAGTTAGTTGCATCGCTGGCGGGTTTTATTGTTAGCGAGGCTGTTGCCAGGTGGCGAGAGATTCATATCGCCAAATCGTCTCCAACTCTTGGCGAGTTCGCACCAAGGCAGATTTTTTTCCATTCACTAAAACCTCAGCAGCGAGACTGCGGCTGTTATAAGTGGATCCCATCGCAGAGCCGTAAGCCCCTGCACTGAGCAATGCGATATAATCTCCTTCTCCAAGTTTGGGTAAGGGTCGGTCTTTGCAAAAATAATCACTCGATTCGCAGATCGGCCCCACCACATCGGTCGAAAGGGTTGCTCCACGTTTTTTGCGCAGGGGCACGATCTCGTGATACGCATCATAAAACGCGGGCCGAAGCAAATCATTCATCGCTGCGTCTACAATAACGAAATTCTTTTTTCCCGTGCGCTTCACATACTCAACACGCGTCACCAAAATACCTGCATTACCCGAGATAAATCGGCCGGGTTCGATCAGAACGCGCAGACCCAACCCCTTGAGCAACGGCACCAGGGTCTGGGCGTAGGAACTCGGTGTGAGAATTTCGCGGGCTTCGGGACGCTTCCACCAAGCCGCTGCTCCACTGACGAGTGCCCCTTCATACACGATGCCAAGGCCACCTCCGATGCTGAAAAACTCAAAGGCATATTTGGACTTCAACTTCTCAACCAAAGCCTGCATCTTGCGGACCGCAGTTGCAAAAGGAGCCACTTCAGTCAGTTGCGAACCGATATGCATTTGCACACCGCGCAGGTGCAAGTTTTTCAATTTCGCCGCCCGAGCATACACCGCTTCTACCTCTTCAAAGGCGATCCCGAACTTATTCTCATAGGTGCCGGTTGTGATCTTGGCGTGGGTATTGGCGTCCACATTCGGGTTCACTCGCACGGCGATCGGGGCCTTTTTCTTCAGCTTCCCTGCGACTCGATTGATGCGTTCCAACTCGGGTTCACTCTCGACATTGAATGCATAGATGCCTTGATCCAGAGCATAACGAATTTCCTGCTCAGTCTTACCGACGCCCGCAAAGACGCATTTTGAGGCGTCTCCTCCAGCGGCAATGACTCGCCTAAGCTCGCCTTCGCTCACTACATCAAACCCGCTCCCCAGCTTGGCCAACGTGTGCATGACCGCGATGTTCGAGTTGGATTTCATCGCATAGCAAATGCTGTGATCCAGCTCACTTAACGCAGCATCCAATCGCTGGTAATGGCTGGTGAGCGTCCTCTGAGAATAAACATAAAGCGGCGAGCCATGTTTCTTGACGAGTGATTCGACCGAGATCTCCTCACAAAATAACTGACCCGCAACGTAACGAAAATCATGCATGCGACGCAGTTATGCCAAATGCAGAAGTCGGGTTCAATCCCTGAGAAAACAAAAACGCCCCGTCACAAGGCGACGAGGCGATAGGAAAGGAGGAAATCCTGAATCTACTGGCGTGCAATCAGAGCCGCCCGACCGTCATGATATTGCGTCGGAGTAATCTCATTGGCTTTATAGGATTCGAGTAACGCAGCCAATTTTTGGGTCTTGGTCGGCTCCCGAAAAACAACGACAGCAGCCACGGGTTCAACACCCTTCACCTTGGCAACAGGAGCAGGTTTGGCCGCAGGCGCAGGTTTTTCCTTGGCGACCTCAGGCAGATTCGTTTTCACGGGATACAAAGATTTGACCGCAGGCACGGGTTTGATTTTGGCAACAACATCCGGTTTGACTGCCGGCGCAGGCTTTACCTTGGCGACCTCAGGCAGATTCGTTTTCACGGGATACAAAGATTTGACCGCAGGCACGGGTTTGATTTTGGCAACAACATCCGGTTTGACTGTCGGCGCAGGTTTTTCCTTGGCGACCTGAGGCAGATTCGTTTTGACGGGATACAAAGGTTTGACCGCAGGCACGGGTTTGACCTTCGCGACAGGAGCAGGTTTGACTGCCGGCGCAGGCTTTACCTTGACGACCCGCGGAGGCTTGGACGCAGGTACGGGTTTTGATTTGACTGCGTCCGCTGACTTGGTCTGAGCCGCAGGAGTCCCCGCAGAACCTTTTTGTTGCGGAGCGGTTGGCTCACCTTGCGCTAAACCAGATGCAAGGACGATCGTTGTTAACAATCCAATAGAAAGGAAAGCGGGAAATTTCACGACTTCCTTATTCACTGTAAACGGATCAAAAGCAACAAGAATTGGCAAATTGTTTAAGGATGGCGAAGGTCGGATTTTCACGGTAATGTTGAGGGAGATTTCTTGGGTGTCATGATCGATTGGAATATTCAGGCCCGTTCGCACGTGTGCCAAGGTTGCCACAAACATTTTGTGGATAAGGAAACGTTTCATACCACGTTGCGCGATGAACGCCATGGGTTGGAACGTCGAGATTTGTGTGAGGCTTGCTGGCGGTTGGAAGCCGTGCAACTGGATCTCAATGGCTCCAAAAATTCATTAGTTTCACAGTGGCAAGTTGTCTATATCACACCACCGGCATCTCCGCCCGATGCAATTCAGAAGGATACAGCCGAAAGTCTTCTGCGGAAGTTGGTAATGCAAAACGATCCAACCCACGAAGGTGCGCGATTTGTGTTGGCCGTCATGTTAGAGCGTAAGCGCCTTCTGAAATCAAAGGGCCAAGTGAAGGAAGGCGACCGAAGGGTCTTGATCTACGAACAGGCCAAAACAGGGGATGTTTTTATGATCGTGGATCCCTGTTTGCAGCTCAATCAACTGGAGTCAGTGCAACGGGATATCCTTCAACTTCTAGAGCATGGCCTCGAGGGTGAGGCTGAGTCCGTGCCGCCCACTGCTCCTGAGTTGGTGGTCGTTCCGAGTAATCTTGAACCACTCCCCGAGCCAAGCACAACGTCCTCTTCAACCTAGCCTGTGTCAGAATTTGCATCATTTGAGGGCAAGTTGGGTTATTTCTTCAAAAACCCCGAACTCCTTCGTTTGGCTCTTACCCACCCGTCAGTGGCTCACGACCAATTGTTGAATGTGCAACACAACCAGCGGTTAGAGTTTTTGGGTGACTCGGTGCTACAGCTCGTGTTGACCGGAGAGTTATTCCACCGTTTTGCCGCATTTGGCGAAGGCCCATTGACGAAGGCTCGCGCACAGTTGGTCAACCGAAAGACCTTGGCTGATCAAGCCGTGCGTTTAGAGATCGGTAACCACTTGATCTTGAGTCGAGGCGAAGAGATGAGCGGCGGACGTCAGAGACCTTCGGGTCTTGCCGATGCTTTTGAGGCGGTGATTGGCGGCGTCTATCTCGATAGCGATTTTGTAACAGTGCGTGCCGTGGTCCTCCATTTGTTTCGAGACGTCTTCGGTGAATTACAAGTCATCCCAAGCCTCCAGAATCCCAAAGGTGAACTGCAGGAATTGTTACAAGCCACGGCGACCGAAGCTCCGCAGTATCGTCTCGACTCGGCGACAGGCCCGGATCACGACCGCGTGTTTGTCTGCACGGTATGCCACGAAGGCCGAGCGTTAGGCACCGGTCAAGGTAAGAGCAAAAAAGAAGCCGAGAGCGCGGCAGCTTTTGAGGCACTCCACACCATTCTAACAACCAAGTCCACCGACCCAACCCAACCCCCGCCAGCACCGATTTAATTTTTTTTGAGTTAAACCAGCTTTACTTTCGGCACTGTTTTACTACACGCTCTTTTCTATGAAACGTGTTCTGTTCGCGATGAAATGGGTTCCTCTGTTTGCGGCGGTTTTGTTCCTGACCGCTTGTGCTCCTACGCTCACCAATCTCACTCCTACCACCCAACTCCGTAACGCCAGTGGGGTGTATCCTTTTGAAGTGATGTGGTCGAGTCACGATGCTACAATCCGTACAAACACAATTCAGCCCTTCGTGGTCGTCGGGCTTGAGCAATATCCTATGCGGCAGTCACCCCGATTGCCCAAGCGTTGGGAGGCTGCGGTGCCAATCTCCGGCACTAATCAGTTTTTGAATTACCGTTACAAATTCGATTACATCTACAATTCTGTTGGTCAGAAACGGGGCAACAGCCGCATGTCGGCACCCTACCAATTAGAGGTGATCAACAAATAGTCGTTAGGGAGGATTTCTCCGGAAGGCGCACTTGTGAGCCAACCACCGAGCATGCTGATTCGCGATACGCCCGCTCACGAGCGTCCTCGTGAACGCCTCCTCAGCCAAGGAGCCGCTCAACTCGATTCCGCAAGTCTCATCGCCATTCTTTTACGCACCGGCACCAAGGGCGTCTCCGCACTCACCGTCGCTCAACAGTTGCTGAACCATTTTCAGACCTTACAACGTCTCGCTCAGGCCACCATTCCAGAGCTGCGTCAGATCAAGGGTATCGGACGCGATAAGGCCATCGCCCTCCAAAGTGCGTTCACCTTGGCCACACGCATGGCTCGCGAATTACACGTGGAATTGCCGATCCTTGACACTCCTGAGAAGATTGTCGCCCTGTTGCGTGAGGAATGTCGCGCCTCTCAAGTGGAGGTCTTTCTCGTCATCTTGCTCAACGCCCGTCGGCGGTTGATCTCAGTCGAAAAAGTTTCTCAGGGCACCGTCGATGCCACCGTGGCCCACGCTCGCGAAGTTTTTCGTACTGCCATCACCTCCAACGCCTCCGCAATCATCCTCGCCCATAACCACCCCAGCGGTGACCCAACTCCATCCGATGCGGATATCCGTGTCACTCGCGACCTGATCCGTGCGGGGCAGGTGCTCCATATCGAAGTGCTCGACCATGTCATTGTCGGTCGCCCCGGCGTTGCTGGTGGCCGCGAGTATGTCTCCCTACGCGAATTAGGGCTGTTTTACGCCTGAACCCGACCCATGATCCATCCTACCGCTCTTGTTTCCTCTCACGCTCAAGTCGATCCCTCCTGCGAGATCGGGCCTTATGCCATTGTTGATACCCACGTGATCCTCGGTGCGAACTGCCGACTGGGCCCGTATGTGCATCTCACCGGCCACACTACCATTGGCTCAGGCAACATTTTCCACACTGGCTGTGTAATCGGCGACTCCCCGCAGGACATGAAATACAAGGGAGAGCCGACACGTCTTTCCATCGGGGATCACAACATCTTCCGCGAGCATGTCACGATCCATTGCTCTAATAAAATGACCGAAGACACAGTGGTTGGCTCCCACAATTTCCTCATGGCCCACAGTCATGTCGGGCATAATAGCTTGCTCGGCGACCGGATCATGGTTGCGAACGGGGCTCAAATTGCCGGCCACGTGACAATCGGGGACAGTGTCTTTATCTCCGGCAATTGTCTCATCCACCAATTCGTCCGCATCGGTCGTTTTGCCTTGATGCAAGGTGGCTCCGTCGCCACTCAAGACCTCCCGCCGGCGACCATGATGCGGGGTGTGAACGAGCTATGCGGCCTCAACATCATCGGGCTACGGCGTGCCGGAGTCACCAGCGTCGAACGATTGGAGTTAAAGCGGCTTTATCACCAACTCTTCCGCTCAGGACGAAACCTCAGCACCGCCGCTCAAGAAGCAGCCGCGCTCTTTACCACGCCATTAGCCATCGAGACACTCCACTTCATCGCCACGACCCAACGCGGCGTCTGTAGCGGCACTAGCAAATCACCCGAAGCCCTCGGCACCGAACCAGAAACCGTAGACTGAGCGGTATTAAACAAAAAACCCTTCCCAGTTTCCCGGGAAGGGCTTGCTTAGACGGTTAACCCGTCAAAATTAGAACTTGTAGATAACGTCAGCAGCAATCGTGAAGGCATCGTTGCTTGTCTGGTTGGAACCGAACACACGTTCACCGGTATCGCAACGACCTTCCAAGCGGGTCAACACATTTGCCCAGAGGTCATACTGTGCAGTTAAGGTCACAGATTGCAAATCACCGTCGTCGGTTTGGATGGTGTCATATCGGCCGTTCAATTTGAGCTTCTCGGTCAATGCGTAGCCAACGTAACCGGCGAGTGACCAAACCTTGGAGTGGTTGTTTTCGAACATCGAAGATTGTGGATCTTGGACGTGGTCGAACGCAGCACCCACCTGAAGCCCAGTGATGCCTGTGTTCACTGTCGCACCCGCGTAGTAATTAATCGTAGACACTTGGGCTGTCGGACCCTCTTCTCGGATCATTCCGAGGTTGATGGT
>WBXJ01000069.1 GCA_008933045.1 Verrucomicrobiota bacterium | reverse complement strand
GCATTTACAATACCGCCAAAGACATTGATCACGTCCTAGAATATTTACCTGGGATCATCCAAAAACTGCGCGGGCTTAGCCCTGCTTCAGTTGCAAAGAGTAAACCGACGGTGAACAGGTGAAGGTTTGGCTGAGGAACGTCGTTGTATTGGATTGTCTCCTGCAGTCCTGAATATTTTATGAAAGAACCCAATTTAAAAAAGGCACTTGGCTGGGCGGTGGATGCGGCTAACGCAGCAGGTTTGTTAATGGAAAAAAACCTGAACCGCCCTAAGAAAATGAATCATGTCGAGCAGCACGATATTAAACTCGAGCTTGATGTGCGGTGCCAAAAAACTATCGAAAATAAACTACTTAAAGAGTTTCCAGAAGCGGCGATTCTCGGGGAAGAAGGTGTTTCCGGTGATCAAGAAGCTGCCTATCGTTGGGTGGTTGATCCGATCGATGGCACGGTGAATTTTACCTACGGTATTCCGCACGCCTGTGTATCCATTGCGCTTCAGCGTCGCACGAAAGGTGTCTCCGCTGAGCCAAACCCTGACGCAGCCTATGAGACAGTGGTCGGGGTCGTTTTGGATCCTTTTTGCCATGAAATCTGGACAGCAATTAAAGGTCAATCCGCTCGCTTAAATGGACGCAAAATTACTGTAAGCAGTCGGACTCGTTTGGACGAATCGATCATCACGATGGGTTTCGCTAAAACCACGGAAACCCTCAACGAAATGCTCCCTCGTTTTGGTAATGTCATCCGGAAGGTGCGCAAAGTTCGTATTATGGGTTCTGCTGCGCTTGCTCTGACTTATGTGGCTTCAGGTCGGTTTGAAGCTTATTGGGAGGGGGGGATTCGACTTTGGGATATCGCTGCCGGTGGGTTGATCGTGGAATGTGCTGGTGGAGAGTTTTGGAATGAACCCGTCAACAACGATCATACCTATCGTGTTATCGCGAGCAACGGGCTGGTGCGGAAAAAACTGCTTCAAGCCGCAGGTTAACGCTCGCTGGTGGGAGGCTCAGTGTTCAGTTCCAGGAGGTGAGCTGTCGGGTTCGATATGCACGAGGACATCCGCGATAGAGGGGAGCGCGTTTCGGACGGCATCCTTAACATCGTGGGCGACTTCATGCGCCGCTAAAACGGTCATGCTTGGGGAGACCTCGAGGTGCATATCCACGAAATAACGGTTCCCAACCTTGCGCAGAAAACATTTCTCCACACGGCGCACGTGGGCTCGACTTTCTGAAATTAAACAAACCTGTTGTCCTAAGCCTGCGGGCGGTGATGCGTCCATTAGTTCGTTCAGTGCAGGACGAAGTAACGAGTAGCCGTTCCAAGCGATTACTAGGGCTGCAATGATCGCCGCGAGTTCATCCGCTGCCGCTAGTTTAGGGCCACCAATCAAGGCCACAGTAATTCCGATGCCTGCGGTGAGAGAGGTGATGGCATCAGCCCGATGGTGCCAAGCGTCGGCATGGATCGCACTGTTCTCCAATTGTCGGGCGGTGAGAAGAGTGCGGCGGTAGAGTACTTCCTTGATGATGACGACGACGACCAACACTACTAAGGTAAATGCTCGTGGGCTTTCGTTGGGATGTAAGATTTCGAGAACCGATTGAACGCCGATCCACACGGCGGTAGCCAGCAGCATCGCAGCGACGACGGCCGAGGCGATTGGTTCCGCTTTGCCATGGCCATAAGGGTGATCCTCATCGGGAGGAACGGAGGCAACCACAACGGCTCTCCAAACAACTAATGAGCTAAAAACATCCGCGAGCGACTCGACTGCATCCGCGATGAGTGCCTGGGAATGGCCCAGGACACCCGCAATCATTTTGATGACGGCGAGCAGGCTGTTGATGACCAAACCAACCCGAGTGATGTGAACACCTCGTTCTAATCGTGAATCAGACATCGTTTGGTCTCCCGCATCTGGTTAAACACTCGGGTTAGATCCTGTGGCAGAACATCGCGTCGCGGAGCTTGGGTTCGAACCAGGTGCTCTTGGGAGGCATGATTCCACCTGCATCCGCAATCACCATTAGATCCTCGATGCTCGTCGGAAACATTGAGAAAGCGCAGGCGTATTCTCCTGCATCCACACGTTTTTCAAGTTCCGAAGTTCCGCGAATTCCGCCGACGAAGTTGATACGCTGGCTTGTGCGCGGGTTATCAATTCCGAAAATCGGATCGAGAACAAGTTTTTGGAGCAAGGTCACATCGAGACTCTCAATTGGATCCTCAATTGTGGCGAACTGGGGGCGGAAATGCAATGTGTACCATTGTCCTAAGCAATAAAACCCGAGTTCATGTTTCTGAGTTGGCCGTGCTTCCCCCGGGGTTTTTATGATAAAAACGGAATCAAGTTTCTGCAACAATGCTTCGGGAGTGAGCCCATTCAAATCCTTCAACACTCGATTATAAGGCAGAATTTGCATTTGGTTATGAGGGAAAATCACCGCAAGAAACCGGCCACTTTCACCGGTGCCTTGGCGCGACTTGAAAATGCGCGCAGCGGCGGCACTTCGATGGTGGCCATCCGCGATGTAAAGGCAAGGGGTGCGTGCGAATTCTGTCTCAATCAACTGAATCAACTCCTGAGTCCGAATGACCCATGCCGTGTGTTGAACTCCGTCTTGTGCTCTGAAATCAATGTCGGGAGTTGCGTCGACCACTTTCGCAAAAGTTGCATCCAATGTGGGGTTCGCCCGATATGTCAGGAACACTGGCCCTGTTTGCGCGTTGAGCACTTCCACATGTCGAACTCGGTCATCCTCTTTATCAGGCCGTGTTAATTCGTGCTTCTTGATGATGTTATCGAGATAATCTTCGCAGGAAGCCGCAGCCACGAGTCCCAGTTGGGTGTGCCCGCCCATAATTTGACGGTAGAGATAGAAGTGCTGACTGGAGTCCTGCGTCAACGCACCTTGATCCAGCAACTGATGAAAGTTCTTTAAACCTGTTGCGTAGACCTCGGCAGAGTAGGGATCCGTCCCGGGTGCGAGGTCGATCTCCGGTTTGCTGACATGAAGAAAGCTCAGTGGGTTACCCGCAGCCGTCACGCGGGCTTCTTCGGAGGACATAACATCGTAAGGCAGTTCGCAGATGCGAGCAGCGAGATGTGCTGAGGGACGTAGGGCGGCAAATGGTTTGATTGTAGCCATAAAATCAGGCGCGCAGAATAGGCTCACACCCCCATGGACGCCAATCGGAATTTTTTACACCGCCCCGAATCAAAACGGGTTGACGACGATATTGGAGGCCGTCAATTGAGGCGAAACCGCTGCGGGCTTGGTTCCTGTTGGCATGGGTGGGAAGTCGAGGCTCGGCGGCATCGGCGGCAAACTTTTGACCAGATGCCGCCAGTTGGTGCGATCCTGGGGACTCATCGCTTGCCATACTTCAGCGTTCTTTAAAAACTGGCGGCGTTCGGTTTCGCTCATGGTTGCGAATTTTCCGAAGGAATCGATGCACACTTGACGTTGTGACACGGGGAGGTCTCTGAAGGCGCGGAGTGTCGCTTCCATCTGTTGGCGTTCGGGTTCGGAAAGCGTGCCTAATTGCTTCTGTTGCTCGCTGGGTGGCAGGTCAAAATAATGGTGGAATCGGGTGGATAATCGTTGGCGTTCGTCGGTGGAAAGTTTTTGCCAGTGTTCAAATCGGGCTTGGATTTTTTGTTGATCCTCGGCTTTGAAGTTTTGTAGCCAAGCTTTTTGGGCTTCAGGCCCGGCCTGAGCGAGTCGGACGAACGAGGTGACGACAAGTTCAGATTCCAAGATTTCTTTCTGCAACTCCGGCGACAGTCGATCCCACTGCGTCAACCGGTTTTCGAGGAGGACACGCCATACGGCGGGTGTGCTCGCAAGGCTGGCCCCTCGACTGTCGGGCGGGAGGATCATCAGGTTCTTGGTTAACCAATGAAACTCGACTAGTTGCAATCGTTGTTCGCGTTCTGTTTGAGTCAGAACTTCATATTCACGGAGTTTTGTGCGGAGGACGGCTCGTTGTTTTTCATTTCGGGTCGCTAATGCTACCTCGCGCTCGGCGGTGTTCATTCCCAACCAGAGGCGGAATTGAGCCATGGGCGAGTTACTCAGGTTCAAGGCGGGGAGCGGGGGAAGGCCGGTGCCGGTGGAACCCAGCGGGGTTTGGCCTCTCGCCAGAGTTAACGAACCGATAAGGATGAAAGCCAGCCAGCGCACGGTGCAGGAATTATTGTAACACAGCCAATAGGGTCAGGTCTGGTTCAGAGTTGGGGGTTCCAAGACGTCGAATGGCTTCAAAATCCGTTAACAACTCGATCGATGGGGCGGTCGTTATGCCGGAGACCAGTTTCATGCTTTCGACAAGTGCCTTCTGCTGAAGGTGCGACTGCTGCCGGTAAACGAGAAAGGCAACCATCCCCAAGGTCGCGGTTGCTGCGAGGGGTCTGAACCAGATCCGTCTTACGGAATCAATCCAGCCGCCGCCTTTCGATTGGTGAACGGGACGTTGCTCGCGCCGAACCTGCTGCACAACTTGACTCGTAAAGTTGGATGACAACGGGGCGATGGGTAACTCGGTCAGCAACTGGTTAAGCCGGTGCTCCTCGGTCCAAAGGGCGAGGTTTTCTGGGCTCTCCTGCAACCAAGCGTCGTGTTGTGCCTGTTCAGAGGCCGATAGCCCTGTTCGCAGCAGCTTGACTGACAATGTGTTGATCTGGTTGCTGTTCATCTCGTCTTAGGATTAAAAACCGAGGCGGCAAAAAAGTTTCTCGGTAACGTTTTAAGGCCATTCTCCGGTGTTTAGATAAGGCTTTAATTTGTCCTTCAGCGTTTCGCGTGCGCGGTGGATGAGGGATTTTGTGGCTGATAAAGAACAGCCGAGAACCTCCGAAATCGCTTCGTAAGACATCTCCTCTTCCTTAAAAAGCAAGAGGGCTGTGCGTTGGTTTTCTGGCAAGGCTTGTAAAACTTCCTGCACCTTGGCTTGCAACTCGTTACGTAGGAGTAAATCGGGGGGCGAAACTTCGCGAAAATCCGTAAACTGCCGACCGGGCTGGTCCTCCCTCTCCCCAGTCGCTGCATCGAGCGAATCCGCAGGGTGCCGGTTTCGTCGTCGGATTTCGTTCAGGCACAAATTGCGAGCGATCGTAAAAAGCCACGTGGAAAACTTAGCTTCCACTCGATAACGCTCCGCCGACTTCCAAACTTGGATAAAAACTACTTGAGTGAGATCCTCTGCTTCAGTGGCATCCGGCAACGTCCGAAAGATCATGTTAGCGACGTTTTGTTTATACTTCTCCACCAATTCGGCAAAAGCCTCCATGTCACCCTGTTTGACGCGAGTCATCAGGGCTGCATCAGGATCAACAACGCCAGCCATCAAACCCAATTTAACACCAATGACAGGAATAGTTGCGAGGTTTATACTTCTGCTGGCATCTGGGGCGTGAAATCTGCTAGGGTTCAAATTGCTCGTCATGATAGGACTCAATCGATCAAAGTATTGGCGCGGGCACCGGGGTTTTACGCTGATTGAATTGCTAGTGGTTATCGCGATTATCGCGATACTGGCTTCGATGTTGTTGCCCGCGTTGAGCAAGGCCAAGGGCAAGACGCAGCAAATCTATTGCCTCAACAGCATGAGGCAACTCGTCCAGGCAACCCACATGTATTCTAATGACAACCAGGACGCGTTCCCGCCGATTCAGGCGGCGATGGGGTCGTATGAGACAACCTGGCGTTCTTATCTTTACCGTTATGTGGGCGATAATCCGAACTTGTACGATTGTCCGGTGGAGAAGAAAGAGGTTTACGCACTTGGGAAGTTGACAACGAACCCCACGGGGCCGGCGGCCTTGCAGGTGCGCGGCAAACCGGTGGAATTCGAGATCGATTTGCCCAGTGGGATTGGTGCTGTGAACGTTCATTGGATCCGGGGTGGGGCGCCGCCGCCGTTCGGCAGGCCCGCACCGATCTACGAGGGCAACATGTGTCGATGGAATGCCGTCGAGGCACCTTCCAAGCTCGTCTTGTTTGGCGATGGCAACAGCGATATCTACGGAGCCTGGCAGCATGACCGGTGGTGGATTTGGAAGGAAGTGGGTGACGCGAATTCCGCCGGGTTTAATCGAGTGGCCCAAGGTGATCGCGGTGCGGTGAGGCATTCGCGCCGTTCAAATTACGGATTTGCCGACGGCAGTGCCAGCCTTTGGAACGCGGCGTTGATTCCCTGCAATACGGTGCAGTGTTTTTGGTCGGCCAAGGCGGATCCACATTGATCATGAACAGCCGCTCGAAAATGCAATTGTTGGTGGCAGCATCGCTGTTCTTGGTCGCGTGCTTATTCTTTTACAATTCGTGGAAGCAGGGGCGCGGCGGGGCGAAGGCGTTTTTTTATGACTTGAGCAAATCGCAGTTGTTCATCGCCGAGGCGAGCATGATCCCGCCGATCCGAGGGATCGATGGCCCGGAGGAGGATGGTGTGAAGGCCGTGGTGATTGCGGACAAGCCGGAGGATATGAAGGGTCGGCGGATTGCCTATCTCGAGCGATATTCGCCCGAATTGAAGAAGGACATGGAGGAGGCGCGTGCAAAGAATTCCGCACCGATGATCGGTCGGGCTGGAGCGCAGGCCCTGCGGTTTGTCCGGCGCGAGAAGGACAAGGATTGGTATCCGATGATTTCACAGGAGGGTCAGAAAATCGTTTCCGAATGGACCACACCGGGGCCGGATGGCCTCTCGCCAGTAGTTTGCGTGCCCTGAGTTTTAATATCCCAATACGATTGTTGGATGCATCATCTTTGAAATGTTGGGTTTCTTCGAGTCCTCTGCTTTGTCGGCGGTCTTGCGGGATGGCGGCACTGTCGGCCATACCCAGCAGTCCTGCCGCGTTTGCTTCTCGGTCAGGTTCGGACCTCTGGGCTTGGGTTTGCTCTTGTTTTCAGCACTTTTTCTTAGTCACCAAATCCTGCCTGTGTCCGGTGCGGAACGCCTGCGGCTCATCATTGAAACCGATGCGGGCGGCGATCCTGATGATGAGCAATCCCTCGTGCGGTTCCTGCTTTACGCCAACGAATGGGACATCGAAGGGTTGATCGCTAACCGGCTCGTTGCGCGTGACGGCGAGAACCAAAATCCCGAACGCACCGGCCTCGGCATCGTGCGCCGACTGGTGGACGCCTACGGTCAGTGCTGGACGAATCTCGTGCAACATGACGTGCGCTATCCGACGCGCTCGAACCTGTGGCAGCGCACTGTCGCTGGCCACGGCGGGACGGATGCGGCTGTTCAGCTCCTCATCGCGGCTGTGGACAGCCCTGATCCCCGTCCACTTTGGTATTCGGATTGGGGCACGGATCAGGGGGCGGCCACGAACAATCTCAAACGGGTGCTCGACCGCGTGCTGCGGGAGCGCGGGCCGACGGGTTATGCGCGGTTCAAGAGCCGTCTGCGCCTCAGTTCTGCGGACAAGTTCGGCATGCACACGGCGATGGTGGAACCGCCTTTTCCGCTTTGGGTGGACACCTTCCGGCCAGAGTTGAACGGACGACGCTGGTATCATCGGTTCTCCGCGCTCACGGCCCGCGCCGGTGGGTTTGACCTCGTGCGCGATTGCCTCACTGGGCATGGGCCGTTGGGCGCGCTCTACCCCACGAACACGACCCACTGGCAGAAGGAGGGCGACACTGGGACTTTTTTGTATCTCATACCCACCGGGATGAACGATCCAGAGGAGCCGACTTGGGGCAGTTGGCCGGGTCGCTACGGCGCGAACACAAACTTCCCCGAGCGGCCGTACTTTTGGGCGAATCAAACTGACGATTGGAACGGTGTGACCAACCGCGACAACACCCTCGCACGCTGGGCCACCGCGCTTCAAAACGATTTTCGAGCCAGGTTGGACTGGTGTGTTACTGGATTTTCCGAAGCCAATCATCCGCCCATCGTTCGCGTTCGCGGCGGTGCCAAACGTATTGTCCGCATTGGCGAGAAGGTGATCATGGATGCGGGCGAATCGACGGATCCGGACGGTCAACCGCTCCGGTTCGAGTGGTTCATTTATCCCGAGGCGGGCAGTTACCGAGGCCCTCAGCCCGTCCTCGCGAATGTAGATCGGGCGCAGGCTTCCCTCGTTGTCCCGAGCGTGGTTGTACAGGAAACCCTGCATGTGATTGTCGCCGTCACCGACACGGGCACGCCAGCCCTCACGCGTTATCAAAGAATTGTTCTGACCCTTCTGCCGATGGGAGCCGCAAGCGGTTCGAGGTAACAGTTTGCGGATTCGCTGCTTTCTTGCGCTCAGCTTTCTTTCCTCTAATTTGTGTTTTGAATGTTATCGTTTGCGGAAAAAATTGAGGTAGACGCCGTGAAGCGGTTGACGCTGCCTGAGAATCGGCAGCCCAGCCAAGAACTGGCTCGGTACAAACATTTCCTCAAACTGGAAAACCACCGTGTCACCATGCTGCATAAAGCGGGAGTGGGGGGGCTGGAGGTTGCGCGTGCCCGTTCGATGGTGATTGATGTGTTGATTCGGTATATCCTAGCCGCAGTCGAGTCGAACCTGCTAGCGACTCGCTTCGCGGTGCCACGTTTCGCGGTAGTGGCGATCGGCGGCTATGGACGGGGTGAACTTAACCCCTTCAGCGATATTGATATCATGTTTTTACATGAGCCTCATCAGGTAACTTGCGGCAAGGCGCACCCTTCGCTCTCCGCCCTGACCGATGGGCTGCTTTACACCTTGTGGGATATTGGTTTGAAGGTCGGGCATTCGGTGCGAAGCGTGGAGGATGCCGTCGTTGCGGCGAATAGCGACATGCAATCCAAGACTTCGTTGATCGAGTCGCGGCTGGTCGCGGGTGAACCGGCGATGTTGGTGAGGCTGCAAGCCGTGATCGTCGCCAAATGCGTCCGTGGCCAGGAAAAAACCTACATCAAATCTCGGTTGGAGGATCAAGCCACGCGCCGCGCAAAATTTGGCAACTCGGCATCAATGCAGGAGCCAAATATTAAAAATGGGTGCGGAGGATTGCGTGATTACCAGAATTTGCTCTGGATGACATTTTTTAAATACCGAGTGCGGACGCTGAAGGATTTGGAACCACATGGGTTAGTTTCGGAGACGGAGAGGAAACAGCTCGATGCCGCGTATGATTATCTCATGCGTGTTCGGAATGAGTTGCACTATGTCGCCAAACGCGCCGTGGATGTGATCGCCAAGAATGTGCAACCGACCGTGGCAAATAATCTAGGTTACACAGATCGTTCCCCCAGTCGAAGGATTGAAGAGTTCATGCGCGACCTCTTTCTTCACATGCGCAATATCTACCTGATCACGCGAACTCTGGAGCAGCGATTGGCGTTGCCGGCGGGCGGGGTGCGGTCGTTGGCGGATCTCTTTCGCAAAGGGAAGCAGCGGGCTACTCAGCAAATTGTTGATGGGTTCAAAATTCTGGAGGGACAAATTTGTGAGGGGCCACGAAGTTTTAAGGAACAGCCTCGCCGATTGATGCGTGTGTTTTTGCATGCCCAACAGCGAGGGGTCACTTTACATCCCGACTTGGCGCAAACGATCCGAAACCAACTCCCGTTGATTAACCGTGAATTCTGTCGTGACCCCCATGTTTCGGAAACATTTTTACAAATATTAAGCCAACGAGGCAACGTTGCACCCGTGCTCCGAACCATGCACGAAGTGGGGTTTCTAGGAAAATACATCCCTGAATTTGGCAAACTCACTTGCATGGTGCAGCATGAGTTTTATCACCAATACACGGTCGATGAACACACTCTGGTTTGTCTCGAAAAGTTGGATAAGATTTGGGCGGCGACCGAAGCTCCTCTGGGTGTTTACACGCCCATGTTTTTGAACCTAGAGCATCCGTCGGTGCTTTATCTCGCTTTATTACTTCATGATGCGGGGAAAGGTTTTAATACGGGCGACCATAGTGAAGCCGGAGGGAAAATAGCCCGTGGCGTTGCCCGACGTTTAGGTCTGGACGGAGCCACCACTCATTCGTTGCGGCTGATTATTGAAAATCATCTTCTCATGGTTCAGATATCGCAACGGCGGGACTTAGATGATCCTGGAGTGATTCGTCAATTCGCGAGCGTGATCCAGAATTCTCAGAATTTAGTCATGCTCACGTTGCACACATTGGCGGATTCAATGGGCACGAGCGACCAGCTTTGGAATGGGTTTAAGGATTCATTGCTGCAATCGTTGATGAGTAAAACGGCGGCTTTATTATCAGGCGGCGATGATTTTATCCGAGCTGAACAAAAGCAAATTGAATTGCTCAAGGAAGAGGTTCAGAAATTGCTGCCCAGCACATTGAGTCCAGAAGAAATCGAGGCACATTTCGCACATTTGCCGCCACGATATTTTGCCATTCATTCCGCTCGACAGATCGCTGCCGACGTCGCACTAGCCCACCGGTTTATGCACATCCAGTTGATGGAGGAGGATCGATCGTTGATCCCCGTGGTGACTTGGCATAATGAGCCGGATCGAGGCTTCACTTCGCTCAATGTTTGCACATGGGATCGGGCGGGCATTTTCACAAAAATTGCTGCCTGCTTGACGGGTGCTGGTCTCAACGTTCTCAGTGCCCATATTTTCACTCGGGGTGATGGGATTATTCTGGATACATTTTTTGTGACGGATGCCAAAACTGGCACGCTTCCCAAGAAAGATGAGCGTGAAAAGTTCGAGCGCATTTTTAATGAAGCATTGCTCGGGGAAATCGACTTGGATGAGCTTCTCGCCAAGCAGCCCCGATTACAGAGTATTTATCAAGGTCTCGAAGGTGAAGAGATACCGACACTGATCACATTCGATAACTCGACGGCGGAACGACGAACCGTGATCGATGTAGAAACCAAGGATCGGGTCGGTCTATTATTTACTATTTCACAAACATTGACTGAGTTGAAACTGGACCTTGCGTTGGCCAAAATTGTCACAGAAAAAGGGGCAGCGATTGATTCGTTTTATGTGCGGAACCTGAATGGCACTAAAATTACCTCCGAAACCCAACAGAAAACAGTAGGAGAAAAACTGCGACAAGCTATCGCAAAGATGGATCGGATCAAGGGTCGAGGCAAATTGTTAATAACGTGTGAATAACTTGACTCAAATCCCTTTGACCAATGCTCATTACACCTGTAAATCCTTGGCTAATTGAACTAATAATCACGATCTCATGACTGCGGCCTCTACACTCTTAGCGAACTCCCAGATGGAGCTGCTTTACGTTTGGGATCAAGCTACCCCAGAAGCCAAGATCATTATTTTTGTCTTGGTAGTTTTTTCAATTTTCGCTTGGTCTGTCATGGGATCCAAGGGATTGCAGATGCTCCGAGCGAACAAGATGAACCGACTTTTCTACGAAGAATTTCGGACACAGACCCAAGTTACGAGCATATTTGATCGCCAAATCCAAGTGCAGGGTTGCCCAATTTTTGTGGTTTATCAAGCGGGATGCACCGAACTTCAAGGGCGATTAAAGGCGGCAAATCCGACAGATGCCCCGAAGCCATTATCCCTAGCCAAAATGGAACATGTGAAACGGGCACTCGAACGGGCAGTTGCCCAACAATCTTTGCAGTTGGAGTCGGGCTTGATCTTGTTGGCGATCGCGGTGAGCGGCGCTCCGTTTCTGGGCTTGCTTGGGACGGTTTGGGGCGTGATGAGCACGTTCAGTTATGTGGCGATGAAAGGGAGTGCGGATTTAGCAACTATGGCACCCGGAGTCGCGGCGGCACTCATCACGACAGTGGCAGGGTTATTGGTGGCAATTCCTTCAATGTTCGGTTACAACTGGCTTGTTCATAATCTCCGAGTATTGACCGTTGAGTTAGATAACTTTGCACAAGAACTTGTTTCTCGAATTGAAATTGAATTTTTGCCGGATGAAGATAAGAAAGAATGACTCTTCGGTTTCACAATCAAAAGGCCGTGAGTTTTCTTGCAGCAAATGCGGCCACTCAAACGCAAATAATGCGACAGTCTGCACAAGTTGTGGCAGCCATCTTTTTATCAAGTGTCGCAAATGCCGTGCAAATAATCAGCGGACCCAGAGCGTCTGCAAAGAGTGTGGCACGAGCCTGCATCG
>WBXJ01000068.1 GCA_008933045.1 Verrucomicrobiota bacterium | reverse complement strand
CACTCGACTTGAATGCGGCGCCCAATCGTGTCCACCGGGATCGAAGCCGGCAGTATTACGCGACCCTCGGCAGCAGTCAAAAAACACTCACCCTGAGGGTGAGCCGGAATGGGAGATATTTGAAGACTAACGCTTTACGTTATCAAGAACTTGCAGAAAAATCCATCTCTTCCAACTGCCGTTTTAAGGTTCAATCAGCGTTTGAGCAACAGACTGTCCACTCTTCCACCCATGATGTCGGGGCAATCAGGAACGCGTGGTGATTACCTATTCTCAGTCCGAGCTTAACCGTGGTCAACGATCTCCTCGTAGGGTGCGATAAAACGGTGTTTTTATGACAACACTGGTTATTGCACGAGTAATTTGAAGAATTTGGGGGCTGGTTTGGTGGCGTCTGTGGATGCTTCTAACTCGATTGGTCGCACGTCGTTGGCTTGGTAGCTTTGCCTTACTGTCCCTTGGGTGCCTTCACTTGGAATACGGAATTGTGCGGGGGTCCATGTCTTTAAATCCTCTGATGCCAACAGGGTATAGGTCCTACCGCTGATCGCCAAAAACTTCATCACGGGTTTGCCATCCCTCATCTCGTTGATGCTCAGCCTGAATCCGTCCGCCGCATCAAACGCGTAGGTTCCCGCTAAATATTCTTGTGCGTTCGATAATCCATCCCCGTCGGAATCAGCTCCCGAGGTCACTTGGGTGATGTCGGCGTTGATCATTCGCTCCCACGCATCGGGCAGACCGTCTCCGTCGCTATCCACACCCAATGTCAGGTCCATTAACGTCCGACCGCCTGGTTGGCCCATGGTTGCGAATTTCCCTTTCAACTCGATTGGTAGATATGTTACCCCGCTGATCACCACCTTGATCTGGAACGGCATCGTCGGTCGCATTGCGGTTGCTTTGTAAAGGTCGGTGGTCAACCCTGCGTCCATCGGCACTGCCAACCGATAAGTCACCCCCGGTTCAAGCCCATCTATGATCTGGGTCTTGATTTGTTTTCCAGAGGCAGTTTCCAAAATAACCTCCGCCCCGGGCACGTTGATCGGTGCTCCAAATTCATCCCGCACCTTCCCGTAAAACAAGTGATGTGGTGCAGGCGGGAACGCTGTTACCAAAACCGGCATCAGCAACAGTCCCCACCCGAAAAATCCCCCGAACCAACCTCTGAAATTTTTCATAAAATGCGACACCAAAAGTTTAGTTTCCTGAGTATGAGTAGGTGACGAAATGTAACTTCACATCCTTCACCGTATTGATAAACCGCTTGAGCCCCTCCTTAGGATCGTTGAGCAGAGTGCGGCCTGGGATGACAATCTTCCATTGGCTATTCCAGACGCTCCGCCCAATCAATCGGCGGTTGCTGAATTGGCTGATTTGAATGGCTGCCGCGTTCCCCTCGCCACTCATGTTGAAGTATGCAGGGTCTGAAACAGGTCGAAACGCCTGATGCTTACGCACTCCAAAAAGTGGCTCCGCAAGCGAATCAGCGGACTGGTATAACTTCTTCGTCGAGAAATCGGATCCACCGATATTGAATGGCAACGGAATCGCCACATCGTTCACATTCCAACTCCGGATTTTACTTTGATCTCCCAGAGGTGGACTCCGCATCGAATCGACACCCACGGGGATCAGGTAAACGTAGGGTGCTCCGGAAAGTTCCCTCGGGTCAACGGACGAGGGATCGGTTGGAGAACCTCCGCCAGCCGTGTCGATCACATGGGTGTTTGAGTTCGGGTTGTTCATACCGAGGTAACCTTCCAACACAACGCCCATCGCGAATATTTTTGTCGCAAATGAGCTCACATCGAATGCTTGATCTCGTGCCGCTAGAGGGTGGCCGAATAGATTTTTACCCGCATCAATGGTAGTACTAAAGGAGAGCACGATTCCGGGGACTGGCAGTCCATTCCCCAAATCAATCTGGAGACACTGCCGACGGACATCAGGGTCATCCAACAAATTGTCCATTTGGGACTGACTCAGAACATCCTGCCAAGTGGAATCCCCTTCGGTTCCGGGAAGAATACGCAGGTTTTCCGTGCGCAACGACGTAGTAGTTCCATAAGTGTCAGGGTTATTGAATCCCAATCGACCCTTGAGCACATCCCAGTCCGCTTTCATTTCCGCCAACGCACCGGAAAGTCCAGGGTCACCCGTGTTGCTTCCTGCGTATTGCGGCACTCCGTCCTTGACCACACCGAGAGCGCGGGAACTCACGATCCTATTGATGAAGGCTCTCCCCTTGTCGGTATCCAACAACCCTGTCTCGTAATCGTAAGCTGTGGCGGCCATGTAGGCGTAACGTGCCGCCAAGTCGAACAACGTTTTGTATCGTTCCAGTTTTTCGTTGCGGAAGATTCGGAAGGCTGCATCCCGAGTCCGGAACCCTTGGACGACCGCCGCCGCGCGTTGGCGGTAAACTTCACGTTCGTTTTGCAACCGATCCCCCTGTGCCACGAGTGACCGATAAGCTCGATCGGCATCGTCGAATGCTCTCAGCCCTTCGTTGATGCTCCACAAATTGGCTTGGTAAGCATTTAACTCCTCCTCCAGGGCGAAAACTGCGTTTTTAGTTTCAAGGTCAAGCTGTAGAATGGCGTTAGCTTTCGTTAAATCACGCAAACTTGCTTGATAATTGACAATTTGATTGTTTCCGACTTGCACCGCTGCAGCTCCACCCACGAGCAGAATACACTGTGCTACTCTGGAAGCCCCATAAATAGCGGCACTGGCGCCGGAAAAAATATCTCCTCCGTTCGCCAAACCCACAACGAAGTTGTCCGGTATTGCTTCCAAAATCACGTTCGCAATTCCATCAGCGATTCCCACCGCTACATCCAACCACTTCTCCTGCGTCGCCATCGTTGCAGCTGTTGAATTGATGTCCTGCTCCTTGTCCGCGGCTTTATCGTTGTTGGCCTTTATCGATCCCAGAATCCGTATCTGCTCGTTGAACATTACGACCGATTTCACGAGATGATTCCTCGCTTCTCGGGCAACGCTAAGACTTTGATAAACCCTATTCCTAGCAGCCGTGTATTCTGAAATACTTTGTTGAATCGCTCCTGGGGAAGAACGCTTACCCGACCAATTCGGGGGTTTGGCGAATGCCACCTTGCTATCGATGTAGATGGAAACCGCGTTGTTTGCAGGGGTGGTGGTAACAAATCCATCAAATGTAGTCCTGACAGCGTTCATCCAAGTCACGGGGAGGTTTTGTGTGTCAACTGAGAGGTTGAAACTCTGGCTCAGGTCGAGCTCGTTCCCTGGGACTCGTTCCGCTTTGTCTGTATAAGTGTAGTGGATTAGGTCAGGTCCATCATAACCCTGCAGATAGGTTTTGCCCGGGCCGATATCGTCGGTATAAGGCGTGCCATAAAGTTCAATCAGCGAATTCTTATAAGCCAGTTCCTGTCCGTTGACTTCGACCTGCAGCTCTGTGAGCGAATCCTGTTCGGTCCTCATGAGGCGTGTGACATCCTTCGCATCATCAAAAGACGAAACCGCATTGTTCAAGACCCCCAGTGCCCGTCCGAAAACTTGTTCAAAATGCGTCTGAGGATCCACAAATGCAACCGCGCTCACTAAGGTTGGGTTGATATCGAATGGGATACTGCCCTCCGCCAATCCCAATGGCGTCAATTTTCCCTCGGCGTTGTCCATCGCGGTCTGTAGGTCGGCTCCGGTTGTTGCCAATTCGGAAAGCTCTGGCACGGTTTTGCGATCAATCTTCTGGATCCCTTCGTGGGTCAAATCGAGATCCTTCTCCGGCAAAATCGCGTTTCCGATCACCCAGTTAAACAACGATCCCTGTCCCACCCTCGATGCCCATTGGTCCAATCCCCATTCCGTCGTCCGGTCGGCGTGCTTTCGGGTCGTCCCAAATTGTTTCCAACCGGTGGTTCGACCGGACTGATAATCCTTTCGCCATGTCAGATCAAAAATCTGCCTTCCAGTTCGTGCGACGGCCGATGCGCCAGCCGCAAACTTTCGCTCGTCCACATAATCCACTTGGATCGGTTTCCCCAGCACTGTGACTGCTTCTGTCCGAGGCACCCAATCAAATTTATTATTCATCAACAGCGAGTAGTAGCCCTTCACCGCCGTCAAATAATGTCCGTAAGCATCCCCGTGGCCCTGCGGATACAAGACCGCCGCGTCCGAGGCATCCACTTTTCCGTCCTTGTTCTGATCCAAGATGTTGTAATTCAGAGCGTAAATTACTTCGCCCGAATCGATTCCCCGAGTGTAATTCCACACTAGCCGATTATATACTGGGCTCGTTGTGACCCCCGGTTGCAGTGTGTTATCTCGGCCTCGGAGCAAAGCCAATTCTTCCTCAAGTAAGGTTGGCAACTGGCCTTTGAATGAAAAGAGTGCGGTAGCAATATCCCCGTAGGTGTGATCCTTCGTCCCAATTCCAATCGTCGGGTTCGCCGCGTCGGCGTAAGCCTCGTTCCCCACCATCATATACAGATCATTCAAATAACCCGCTGCCAGAAGCAACGCGTCGTTGGCAGGTCCATAATTAATCCCCGGCTCGGAATCGATACTCAGACCCCGGCCGCGTCTCAGCACGGTTTCATAAATCTCGATCAACCCGTAGTCGTTGATATTCTTTAGGCTCAAAGGAATGTCACCCTCCCAACGTCGCCCCGCCGAGGTCATCATGTTCGCATCGGTATTGACTCCATTACTATTCAGATCCGTCACACGTTGGTTAAACGGATTGATGCCCGCCAACACTCGTTTGATCCAACCTTCCGCCAATTGAGGAGTTGTCCAAGCCGACCAATTGCTCGCTGTGGCGACGGGTTCCGCGCTATACAGAGGGTGGCTTGTGTTGATGGGCCGATACCTCATGACAATATAATTATCCACCAAGGCCTGTATCCCAGCGCCCCCTAAGGTGTATCGCGGAATCCCCACACCACTGGTCAACGCCTGATAGTTGCTCATCGTGGAGTTCGTCGCGGGTGGCAAACCGTCCACCGGCGTGGCAATCTTCCACTGATATTCGTAGTCATCGAAATTTCCAGCCAGATCCACCGAGTGTTGGAATGATGTGAGCTCGCTCAACGGGTTCTCCGCGGGAACAATCTTGAGTTCGCCCGAGTAAAGCTCGGGGACCACCTTCAACACATACACCGTCACGGGTTCCGATGTTGGCGTGAAGGCTCCGCCGTTCCCCACAATCATCGTCACATACCCGTGCCCGGGTCCGTTCGCGCTCAACGCATAACTATCCACCGCCGTGTTACTGTCCGTCACATCCACGATTTCTCCGACGCGCTTTGTGCGAGTCAAATCGGGTTTCACGATAAACTTTCCTGGCGTTGACGGATCTTCGTAAAACGTCTCCAAATTTGTCGCAAGAGCATCCACTGCTTGGTTCCACGATGCCTTCGCTGGGTCGCCGGTAGGACAGAGGGCCCTCACCGCCGCCAGATCCCCCGTTGCCTCCGTTCCTCGCAATACATTCAGCAACAGATAATCATCTCCCAAAACCTCATCCACAAATTCCCCCGTTAAAACCAAATGTCCTTTTGTTCCCCTCGCTGGATCAAAGAACAAACGCTTCGATAAATGCGGCGGCAGGTTCAGGAAATAGGACCTTCCCTGATAAGCTTCCGTCCGAACTCCATCAGGAATCTTCGCCAACCCACCGCTTGAAAATGCAAACGACTTCTCACGCGTCGAATCATGGAGCGTCACCGCCGATTTCGGGCTGGCGATAGTTTTAGCGATCGCTTGCTGATACAGCAATTGCACACTGGTCTGCCCACGCACTGCGGGCAATCCATTCTTCGCACCCATCAGCGTTTGACCGAACCGCATTTCCGGCGGTTTTCCCGGCCACACAGGGCGATACACAATATCCTGTGCCGCCGTCGTCTTTTGATCTGCTGCTCCCACAAACTGTCCGCTCGCGTTCATCGGTCGCAGGTAAGGCACAATACTCCCATTCGCTGGCGCAGAAGCAAACCCCGGCCACGCAAATCCATTCTGCGTTTTATAGTAAAAACGCATCGTGAACGAGTTCGCTGCACTCGCAGGTTTCGCGAGGAACGGCGGGCGCCCCACATAAGTTGCGTTATTCAAAGCATACTGGTTCGCGCTCACCAAGGTGAGTGGCCCCTGCGCCACCACACTACCGGTTTCAACCACCCTCAAGGTTAAAGTGGTTGTCACCCTCGAACCATCCCCTGTGTCGGTGATGATTAAACTCAAATTGTGCTCTCCCACCCCTGTCGGTTTGCCGGTGATCACCAGTCCTTGGTCGATTCCAAAACTCAGTCCCGTTGGCAACGTTGTCCCCACCGCCGTCGTAATCGTCAAAGTATCCGTCTGTCGGGAAGTATGAATCGTATAGCGGAACGCTTGGTCCTTCACCGCAGTCGCCGTCGGCAATGCCGTCGCGAACGAGTCGGTCCCTGCATTATAAGTCCCCGCTGCGAGCGCAGGAAGTCCTCCATGCAATCCCCGCAATACCCAAAAATTGTGCTTCCGATCTTCGAACGTGAACTTTTTGTAATTGCCGTAAGCCGTCGACATGCTCTCTTGCCACCCCGCCGGCAAATCGCCGCCGCTCGCCGATGGCTCCGTGTTATAATTCACCACGGAAGTTTTCGTCACCCCCGAGTTGACACTCGTAACGGATACCGTGGGAGCCTCCATCAACGGTAGCGGCATCGGCGCTTGTAACACTCGTCCTGCTCCTGATCGATCCACATTCCCGCCCGCTGTCATCACGTAGTCGAATACCAACCCCAACTCAGGTTTCTCTCGCAAAACCTTAAACGCCTTCATCGCAGGCCGCCCATCGGACTCTGTATAATCCAATAAGATATACGGGGCGGAAGAATACGTGGCCCCAACTCCTCCCAACTCCACTGGGGTACTACTTGCTGTCAGGTTTAAATCATCCCGAAGCGCATACACTTGCCCACCCGACATCAACGCGTGCTCCTCGTTGGGATTGTACCCCGGCTGAGCGGGATCGTTCTGGACATAAATTGCCCCCTTCGCCTCCAAACTCCCCAGAGCACCGCTTCCGTCATTGCTCGCTAACACGATCTCCTTCGAACTCTGAGGCCAAACAAACGTGTAGCGGCCAATCACCGCCGGCCAATAGATCGGCAGAAACCCGTTCAGCAGGTTTTTCACCTGGTTCGTTGCATTCTGCCGATACCACCACACATCCAGATTGTTCCTGCCGGGGATCGCGTTTACTGGAATGATCGCTCCTTGATTCGCCTCCTCAAACCCGCTCTTGAACGGATTTTTATACGCCCCAGGGTGAATTGAATTTCCGCTAGTCTCCAACACGTAACCCGCGAGGTAGGAACCCGTCGCACCCAGCTCATTTCCCGGCGCCACAATTCGATCACCCACATTGACCGTTGCCGAGACCACCCGAGGGGCCATTTGGCTCAGGGAAGTGCTTGCGTCGTTCCAACTAAAATTCAGAAGGTTCGTGTTCCAAGCATTGAGATTCGTAGCTAAGCTCCCCGCAAAGTCGGCTGGCTGCTTCAGGGTCACATCCAACCATGAAAACACTCGCTCAAACCCCACTTTGCCTTCCGATGTGAAACGCAACAACGTGCGATGCGCTGGGTTCTCTCGATTCAAGTAGGTGTAAAAAGCAAGCGTTTCTGTCAACCTCCCCCGGGGTCGATCCAACGGATCTTGGTATTCGATCGTAGGAATGTTTTCGTTCGGCAGCCGCACTGCGGTGAGCTTGGCCTCCGACTCCCTTGCCACTTCTTGGCGCACATAATGGCTGTATTTGGCGACATCTGTCGGCCAAAACAACCGGTAACGCACAAAAATCGACGGCCAACGCAATCCTTCAACCCCGGTTTCCAACCAATGCACCAACACATCGTTTTGGTTGCCCGTCTCGCGCGCTGCGAAATACTGCATCCGGCTGGTCCCCTCGATGGGATGCTCGTAAAGGAATGATTGCAACGTTCCCGTCAACACTCGCTCTGGGATCAGCGCGGCTCCCTTACTCGCGTCAGCGAATGGGGTAAGGGTCTCCCCCAGTTCCGTCGTCATATCCGTGGGGATCGCTTGTTGATACACATCTACAATCTCATACCCCAAGTGTCGCTGTCTGTTCCCACCCAGCGGCTCGCCTAGCAGTTCAACAAAAACTCGCCCTTCTCGGTTATACGCCAAGATTTGTCGTGATTGGCTCTCATACCACAACGTGTTGAGTTTCGTGAACGGGTTACTGATATCCGTCCCAGACTGCCCGGGCACCGCGTATTCCGTCTCAACCTTCTGTGGAAACCCGGGGTTGTAAACGATTCTGATCGTACTCACTTGGGCCGGAATTTCCACCGCTTTCCCCGTTGTCCGGAATGAGGCTTCCGTCCAATAAATCTTGCGAGGTGCCTTTGAGGGAGTCCCTGACACAAGGTATTCTACGGTCTTATACGAGTAATAAAGTCCCGACTCCAAAACATACCGTCCGGGGTTCGAATCAAAGTCCGACGGTTTCGTCGTTGAAGGTTGGGCTTTTTTCCATTTAACTTTAACGGCTCCAGTTTGAGTCGCAAAAACGTTCCCTGCATGCGGGCTCCAATAATACGCCGCTCCCGCATGAGCATCCGTGGTGTGCGGCTCCGCGAGCCAATAATCCTTTGGCGACATCGTCAACGGGTTCTCATCCATATCCGTAAACGGTGGCGTGATGATCGAACCAAAACTGAAGGCAGACTGACGACTCAGATACGCCGGCCCCATCTGCACCGACCGCAGAACGACCGTCGCCCCCCCTGATGACCCGCGCGGCAGTCCTAGCTGCACCGCATTTCCGACGTAACTTCGGCTGACATTGAGTCCCTCCCGCCCAGCAAGCGTCGGCACCACCAACCCTCCATAAACCACTACCCCGCGAAACTGATTCGGCGTCGCGGCGGGTTGAGCCGGCTGTCTCCCATCTGAACCCGTCGTGCTCGGTGCCATTGTCCCGGAAATCGGGACCCCGCGCTTTGAACTCAGATTGACCCCTCGGTCATACTGGGTGGAGTAAAGCACCGCATTTTGATCAAACAGAACCGAGGCAGCACCCGCTGTCAGGGTCCAGATCGGTAGCAGCAAACTCATGAACGGCAGGAATCGTTTCATAAATGTTTGGTTATCAAAGTGAATGGGGGCATCAGCGTCGCGGTGAAGGGTTTTCATCATTTCCCAAGCTCCGTCCAATAAAAGGCGATGGTTGCATCCGTGACATAGCCGTTGGCGGCAGCAAGCCAGGTCGATCCTTTAGGAACAGGCACTGTGATACTCTTGGCTTGTTTCCCCCCTATGCTGTTGAGGGACAAGGCCGCCATCCTAACACCATCTACTTTGATCCACATGTCGTAACTCTCGCTGGAGGTCCCAGAGTTCTCGACCGTCATGGTGACGAATCCATCCGAGGTTGGGGTGTAACCAATAAGATGCTGGTTAGGATCGTTTAACCAACTAGTTTGAACCCGGGCACTCCATAAATACTGCCGCCTCTTCAACATGCTCACCGTCTCAAAAACTTCCAGGGTCGATCCAATATTAGTCGTGCCGATACCCACTCTTTGAGCAGTGAGGATAGGACTCTGGATCGATCCTGCGTTCACCCGCTCTGTAACATTGAGGGTCGTGTAGTTGACTTCCCCTAGATTCTGAAACTCTCGGGCGATAGCGATTCCACCGAGGACATTGGGACTCAACCGAACATCCGGCACCGTTCCGGTAGCGAGGGTGCTCGCGTTCAGGCCGGTCAACCCTCCGCCCGCCCCAGAGTATTTCTGGGCGGTCACCTCGCCACTCACCCCCACTCCACCGGTGATATTCACTTTACCCGCAACAGTCTTGAGAATCGTATTCCCATTCTCATCTAGGAGTTGACGCGCGTTCATCGCGAGCATCGAATAGGGAACGGGGAAGAATTGGACTCGCGGAAGAATCGTCGTAGCCCCTAGGGTGATCTCGATGAGCCGTTCCGAGGCATCTCCACCCGCAAAAATAGAGGTAAGATCCGCCGTGTGGGGTTCGCTGTTGTTTGGACTCCCCCCTCCTAGCAAAACGCTGAAGTGCCCTTTATCCATCGTCACCGTCTGCTGCTCGGCCCATTTTGGCGTCCCACCAGTAGCTGCGCTGAAGATTCTAAAAATCACTGCCTGGTTCACCGGCGAGCTATTACCTAGCGGCACCCCGTTCTCATCGGTCAGAAAGCCTTGGTAAGCCACCTTGCCGACTGGATTGGCGGTGCCCTCGGCTCGCGCCTTCAGGGGCACCATGAGCAGCAGCGCGGCACAAAGCCTCGCGATCGCATTCAGTAACTGGGGGATCATTTTCATGGGTCCTTTTATTTCCTGGGATTCCTCAAATTCGTTAACCTATTGTCGTGATCCCATACGCACACTGCCGGTTTTCACCCCAATCCATCTTAGTGGTTTCAACGTTGAACTCAAAATTGAACCCGACAACTGGAGCACCCACTTCACCGAAAACACGAATCTCCAAGCGATACTCGGAAAACCGACCAAACCGCGCTGGGAGAGGTTCGCGGGGTAGCAAACCTGAATGCCGCTTACTGCCCATCTCCCATGGGTAGCCGAGCCCAGCAGTGCAGTAGGAAAGTGTCGGAAGAATCGTTTCACAGCTTCATCCAAGTTGAAGGACCTGCCAAGACCGTGCGACGGTTTGTGGCAAGTTCCGCGTGGGAAGGGCGCGTTGGTCGGGGGAGTGTCATAATAGTTTCGGCGAAGGATCTTCGTCATTTCCCAAAAGCCGTCCGATACAGCTTCACTTCCACCAGATAGGCTGTATTAGGATTATTGGCCGTCAACACAATTTTAAATTCCGATCCTTTAGGGACAAGTACCGTGAAAATGTCCTCTTGTTGATTCATTTGGTTATAATAATAACTTCTCACCACAGACCCACCTGCGGCCTGGTTATCTAGTATATACTGAGCACTTAACTCAACGGTCTCCCAATAATTATTACCATAGTATACTTTAAGAGCCACGGTGTAAGCAGTATCCGTGATTGGATATTCAGTTTTCCATGTGTTAGGCGTTAGCCAAGACGGATCAACCCTTCCCTCATAAATTTTTACGGGCTTGTTGAACATGCTCACCGTCCCAAACACTTCCAGCGCGCTTCCAGTGGAAATATTGCTGCCAATAGTCACTCCTTGAGCGGAGGCAAAGGGACTCTGGATCGATCCTGCGGTCATTCGTTCCACAACATTGAGCTTAGCGTAAGCCACTTCCCCTAGATTCTTAAATCCTTGGGCGATCGTGATTCCTCCGAGGAGATTGGGACTCAATCGAGCATCCGGCACCGTGCCAGTAGCAAGGGTGCTTGCATTCAGGCCGATCAACCCTCCGCCCGCCCCAGAGTATTTCTGGGCGGTCACCTCGCCACTCACTCCCACTCCACCTGTGATATTCACTTTACCCGCAACGTTCTTGAGAATCGTATTTCCATTCTCATCCAAGAATTGACGCGCGTTCATCGCGAGCATCGAGTAGGGAACTGGGAAGAACTGGACTCGCGGAAGAATCCTAGTCTCCCCTAAGGTGATCTCGATGAGCCGCTCCGAGGCATCTCCACCCGCAAAAATAGAGGTAAGATCCGCCGTGTGGGGTTCACTGTTGTTTTGCCTCCCTTCTCCCAATAAAACACTGTAGTGCCCTTTATCAACCGTCACTGTCTGTTGCTCGGTCCATTTCGGCGTGCCACCGGTGGCTGCGGTGAAGATTCTAAAAATCACTGCGAGGTTCACCGGCGAGCTATTGCCGATCGGCACCCCATTCTCATCGGTCAGGAAGCCTTGGTAAGCTACCTTGCCGGGTGGATTGACGGTGCCTTGGGCTCGCGCGCTCAGGGGTGCCATGAGGAGCAGCGCGGCACACAGACTCCCCATCACATTCGCTAACTGGCGGAATAATAGTTTCACAGGTACATCGAGATGAACGCACGTGTCGAGAGCATGGGACGGTTCGTGGCGAGTTCCGCGTGGAAGGGAAGCGTCGGTTGGGGGTTGGCGATAAGCGTTTTGGCGAAGGATTTTCATCATTTCCCTAGAGCCGTCCAATAGCAATTAAT
>WBXJ01000067.1 GCA_008933045.1 Verrucomicrobiota bacterium | reverse complement strand
ACGTTCACCGTGGCTTGCCCGAGTAAAGGATGGCTTTGGTTTTTGAGCGTGGTTGCATAATCCGTCTCAATCAGATTGATGATTTGCGCCATCGAATGAATTGCATTCTTCCCGAGGTGGGGCTTCGCACCGTGGGCAGATTTGCCGCGAGTAGTGACCTTTAGCCAGAGGTCGCCTTTGTGTGCGGTGACAACCTGAAGTTGAGTTGGCTCTCCGACGATCGCCAAGTCCGCCTTGAATCCACTCCTTACCAATGCGCGCGAGCCTAACTGCGAATTTTCCTCATCGATCAACCCTGCAAAAATGATCTCAGTAGTGGCGGGACGTCGTCCTTGGAGTGCTAAGGAAAGCACCGCCATCAGCATCGAAGCGACGCTGCCCTTAGTATCGCAAGCACCTCGCCCATAAAGGCGTCCATTTCGGATTTCAGGTTGGAACAACCGGTCGGACATCCCCAAGTCTCCCACTGTGTCCGTATGTGGGGCGAGAACCACCCGTTTCTTAACGCGCCCACTCGGCGTGAACCGAGCGATTAAATTGCGCCGGTTGGGACTGACCTCATGAAATTCGATATCGAGACCACCTCGAGCTGCCGTCGCTGCCAAAAAATCTGCAACACGGTGTTCCCCGGCTCGCGGATCACCGGCAGGCAAAAAAGCAGGGTTCACGCTTGGCAGCGCGATGAGTTCCGCCAAAAAATGGGCAGGTTTCATCAATGACATCGTCAAAGTTTCGCACGTGAACACCGGCAGGGCAATATCGAACCCCGTTCACGGGGCAGGGCAGGGCGTAGAGGTTTCAGCATGGTTCAATTTTTGTTTGACGTATCAACTTTGTGGTGCAAAGTAGTCACGATGCACAACAAATCTGCCGAAGCGAGACTCCAGACTATCCGAACACTCATGGAGCGGTCCGCATTGTACCGGCGAGCCTTGGGCCCCATCATGATTTGGCTTGGCGTCGTGGCTACGGGTGCTTCAGCCATCGGATGGTATCAGCAAATCAACCATCCGAAGCAGTTTGTTTATTACTGGTTGGGCGTGAGTGTAGCTGCCGCCAGCGGTGCTTTTCTTATGGCACGTCGTCAGGCTGTCAAAGCTGAGGAACCCTTCTGGACGGCCCCTGCCAAGCGAGTGGTGCATGCCTTCCTACCTCCTCTCGTGATTGGCGGTGTCTTGGCCGTTTCGGGTGCAGGTTCCGATTCAGGGTGGTTTGTCCGGATACTTCCCATTATCTGGGCTTGGTGTTACGGATGCGCGTTGCATAGCGCGAGCTTCTTCATGGCGCAAGGGGTTCGAACTCTTGGTTGGGGCTTTATCGTGCTCGGATTCGTTGATGCTTTCTTGTCGCCTCGAATGGAAACTCATGAGCGCATGGAGTTTGCCCATCTGACCATGGGCCTTTGTTTTGGTGGGTTGCATCTTGTTGCTGGAGCTTACCTTTACTGGACGGAGAGGAGTCCGAAAACTTCGTGAGCGCCGATGCGTTTTTTCAACTAGATCGTATTGTGCATGAGAAAGGCCGAATGGCAATTATGTCATCGTTGGCTGCAACTTCACAGCTTTCCTTCAAGGAACTACGCGACTTGCTCAAGATGACCGACGGAAATCTTAGCGTCCACCTGCGGACGTTGCAGGAAGCAGGTTATCTCGGGGTCACTAAAAGTTTTGTGGATCGTAAACCTCTCACAACGTGTGCTCTTACTACCGTGGGCCGATCCGCCTTCGTAAAATATATCGAAATCCTGGGTCTCATCGTGCGCCAACATCAACCTTAGATAAAACATTAAGCACCGCTCTGGGTCATTTGCGAAAAACTTTTGAACAACCAATTTCACTACGGGTCAAACCTTTAACTTTGTAAAACAAAGAACTTTAGATTTATGAAAATCGTTCGCGCAGCTCATCTTGGTATGTGTTTTGGGGTTCGTGATGCCATCGTTTTGGCTCAAACCCAAGCCGCCCTTCAACCAATCACAATTCTCGGCGAATTAGTCCATAACGAGGATGTTTTAGCAGACCTGAAACGACGTGGAGTTCGTGTTGCGCGCACCCCAGATTTGGTGGAGACCTCCGTAGCCATGATCACGGCCCATGGTGCCTCTGAAACCCTGAAGACCCAGACCAGAGGGCAGGGGCTTTTGTTGGTAGATGCGACTTGTCCCTTAGTGAAGTCGGCTCATCGAGCGTTGGTGGCTCTCGTAGGGCGTGGGTTCCATCCTGTCGTGATTGGCCAACGTGAGCATGTGGAGGTACGAGGGTTGACGGGGGATCTGGAGGAATTTGATGTCGTATTGACTTCCGAGGAGGTTAGGTCGATCTCGATCCGGCCTCGTTTTGGAGTTGTGGCGCAAACCACACAACCGATTGAGCGCGTCCGAAGTTTGGTGGAAATATTGAGGGAGACCCATCCTCAGGCTGAGGTGGAGTTCGTCGATACCGTGTGTCAGCCCACGAAATTGCGACAGAAATCCGCTCAGGAACTTGCGACGGATTGCGACGTCGTGGTGGTGGTGGGAGGCGCACACAGCAACAACACGCGGGAATTGGTTCGAACCTGCGGACTCCGCGGTGCCCGAGTCTATCATGTGCAACGGGCCGATGATCTCCAGCCTTCTTGGTTTGAAGGTGCCGAGAATGTCGGACTGACAGCCGGTACCTCCACCCCGGATGGGCTGATCGAGGGGGTCGAAGCTCAACTTAAATTATGGAGCCGTGAGGAATCATTGCGAAACAATACCCACACCCAGTTGGCGGCTAATTTTTAATAAACAAACTATGCTTGACCCGAGTCGCTCTGTGAATCTGGCGGTTAGAGGCACCCTAGGGTTGGGAGTAATGGGAATGGCTCTTTTTAGCCTCTCACCTTGGGGAATCAACGTAACGATTTGGTTGCTGATGGTGGTAGGAATCACCAGATGGGCTGCAGCCAAGGTGGGTTCATCTCTTACCCGAGTTGAGTTGGCCTGGTTGGGTGGTGCCTTTCTTGGGGGAATGGGATTGGCGTACAGAATGTCCCCTATTTTGAGTCTACTCAATTTTGTAATGATCCTCACGAGCTTGCTCATGGTCGCCATGAGTCGGGTGAGTCCGAGCGGTGCGAGAGTTTTTATTGGGGAGATTTTCCGACGTTCATTACGGACTCTGGGTCGGTTACTCATCGGTGGAGTCCAACTTTTTGCTCGGGATGTCGTCTGGAATGTCGAATCGAGTCAACAACCGCTTTCACGGGGCCAAATTGCGGCGCGGGGCTTGTTACTCGCTGCGCCGTTACTGACCGTTTTTTGTTTTCTATTTGCGCGTGCTGATCAGGCATTTTCATCGATCCTAACTCGTATTTTTGACCTTTCGTTCGAAGACGTTTGGTCTTTGGCGGTGACCTTCATTCTGACGACCTGGCTCGCCGGAGGTTTATTGCGATCTTACCTCGTTGCTAGCAAGTCAGCATTTCAACCGCCCAAGATTCGGACGAGAGGGATTGGATCCGCCGAATTAAACATGGCCTTAGTAATGGTCAACCTTCTGTTCCTAAGTTTTGTGATTGTGCAAATCCGCTACTTGTTTGGAGGTGCCGATTTGGTCGCGCTTGACCCACACCTCACTTATGCAACTTACGCACGGGAAGGTTTCTTCCAACTTGTGGCGGTTGCAGTTCTTGTGTTGCCCATGCTTTTGGTGATGGATTGGATCCTTGCCCCGAATGTATCCAAGAAAACTTTCCGTTTTTTGAGTCTCGTGCTGCTCTTGCTTTTGCTAGTCGTGATGGCTTCCGCGCTGAAGAGGATGTGGCTCTATCAAGCGGAATTTGGGCAAACAGAACTGCGGTTTTATGTGGTGGCATTCATCGCTTGGTTGGGGTTGGTGAGTGCTTGGTTAGCGGCAACTGTCCTGCGAGGACATGCCGAGCGATTTGGATTGGGTGTCATTCTCATTTCCATAATCAACGTGATCACCCTCAATCTCATGAACCCTGATGGCTGGATATTGGAACAAAATATGCATCGAGTCGCAGTTGGTAAACCTTTTGATGCCGATTATGCAGCCTCGTTGAGCGTCGATGCCGTTCCAGTTTGGGCCCGCCTGCGGGATAAAATCGCCGAAACCGACGCGCTCAGCCTCTCCTGCTCTTTTGCAAAGCAGAACGATGATGGCGTCGATTTCCGTGGTTGGAATTATGGAAGGTGGCTGGCGTCTAAGCTCCTCGAACGACGGGACTAAGCAACACTCCCCCCAAAGGCGGAACTTCTAACCGTTCGAGGAATCAAAACTCAACCTGCTCTGCGAATAAATCAGTTGAGTTGAGCGTGTGCGACCGTATCTTCTGACACTTAGTCATGATTTGTATTAATGATTCTATTCGGAGACCAACGGTAAACAGCTTGGTTTTAATCGGTTCGCTCCTGATTACTTTGATCCAGAGCCAAGCGGCACCTGACCCGTTTGGCGAGGGGGTGCGTAACACGGAGCCGTTGACTCCAGAGCAGCAGCTCAAAATGTTTCATGTCCCGCCCGGGTTCGAAGTTCAACTCGTGGCCGCAGAACCCGACCTGCGCAAACCGATGAACATGGCCTTCGATTCGCAAGGGCGTTTGTGGTTTACGGAGTCGAGGGAGTATCCCTTTGCCGCACCCTTGGATAAGCCGTCGCGTGATACGATAAGGGTTCTCTCAGATTTCGACGCCCAGGGTCTTGCTCGCAAGGTGGAGATTTTTGCCGACGGTCTGAATATTCCAACGGGCCTTTATCCCTACAAGAATGGGGTCATCGCTTGGAGTATTCCGAACATTTGGTTTTTTGAGGATACGAATGGCGATGGCAAGTCGGATAAACGCACCAAGCTGTTCGGCCCATTAGGATGGGAGCGAGACACTCATGGGATGAACTCTTCATTCCGTCGAGGTTTCGATGGATGGCTGTATATCACCCACGGTTTTAACAACAACACAACAGTGCGGGCTGCGGATGGATCTGAGATCACCATGAACTCGGGGAACACCTACAGAGTACAACCTGACGGATCGAGGGTGGAGCAACATACTTTCGGTCAGGTCAATCCTTTCGGTTTCTGTTTTGATGAATTGGGCAACGCCTATTCAGCCGATTGTCACAGTGCGCCGATTTACCAACTCTTACGGGGTGGCTATTACCCCAGTTTCGGGAAGCCTCACGATGGCCTTGGTTACGCTCCAGTTCTGATGGAGCATAGCCATGGCTCCACGGCGATTGCCGGCGTCCTGTATTATTCGGACGATCACTGGCCCTCTGAATTTCGCGACAATATGTTTGTCGGCAATGTCATGTCTTCTCGTCTGAATCGCGATCGAATGACTCAGATTGGAACCACCAAAGTTGCGAACGAAGCCCCCGACTTTCTGACCTGCGACGATCCTTGGTTCCGTCCTGTGGATATGCAGTATGGCCCGGATGGAGCGCTTTACGTTGCTGATTTTTACAACCGGATCATCGGCCATTACGAAGTTCCTTTGACGCATCCAGGACGCGACCGTGACCGAGGCCGAATCTGGCGGGTTGTCTACAAGGGAGACGGATCAAAGCCCGCGACAAGGCCATTCAACGTGGCGGCGGCTGGAATGCCCGCCTTGCTTGAGGAGTTGGGCAGTGCGAATTTGACTCGGAGGATGCTTGCCTTGCAGGAGTTGGTGGATCGCGTCGGGCCGTTGGCTGTTCCTGAACTCACGAAACTACTTTCACAACCAGGCGGTAATCCTTACCAAAAAACACAGGCACTCTGGGCTTTGCACCGATTTTCCAAATTGCCGGAGTCCCTGCTCTTGGCGGTAGGTCAGTCGGACGACAAGGGATTGCGAGTCCATGCCCTTCGCATTTTAGCCGAGAAGACCCCCTGGTCGGAATCAGAAGCTCGTTGGGTACGTGGTTCACTGGATCATACGGATCCCTTGACGCAACGAACCGCAGCGGAGGCCATTGGCTTGCATCCAAGGGTGGAAAATATCCTGCCACTCGTTGGACTCCTTCAGCGCGTTGTTCCAGCAGATACCCATCTGCTCTACGGAGTTCGTATGGCATTGAGAAACCAATTACGGGACGGCACCGACCTGAAAACGATCACCACTCATGCGTGGACCGAAATCGAGAGTCGTGCTCTGGCGGATATCGCGGTGGCTGTGCCAAAACCAGAGGCTGCAACCTTGCTCCTCCAGCACCTCCAGACTTACACTGAAAACCAAGAAACATCGGCTCGCTATCTCAGCCACGCAGCTCGCTATCTACCCAGCGCGGAACTCGAGACGATGGTGGGTGTTGTGCAGAAAAAAGCCGGCGAAGATCTCGATCTTCAACTCACTCTTTTCAGACGTCTCCAAGAGGCTCTTAGCCAGCGTGGAGAACCGCTCGGCGTCGCCGCCAAAACCTGGGGAACCGCATTGGCCCGCACTTTTTTGAGTGCTCCCATAACAGCGCAAACAAGCTGGCACAACGATTCAGTGCCAGGCCTGCCCGACTCCAAGGATCCGTGGTTCTTGCAACATCGTGCCTCATCCGATGGCAACAAATCGTCCGTGTTTTTGTGTAGTTTGCCTCCTGGCGGAGAAAGACTAACCGGCGTCCTGCGTTCTCCTGAGTTCATCATTCCGGCTCAACTGAGCTTCTTCCTCGCCGGTCACGATGGGTCTCCAGATAAACCTGCACCGCGCAAGAATTTAGTCAGATTGAGGGCGGTAGATTCGGGAGAATTGTTGACGAACGCTGTTCCTCCTCGCAACGACATTGCTCAAAAAATTACTTGGAATCTAGCTGCTCACGTCGGCAAAAAAGCCGTGGTGGAAGTGGTTGATGGCGACACCGGGGAGGCTTATGCGTGGTTGGCGATTGGGCGTTTCGAGCCAGCCGTTGTTCCATTTCCCGCAGTGGCTCCGAGTGAAATCTACTCCCGCCCAAAAGCTGGAGCTGAACTCGCTCGGCAATTAGATTTGAGAGATTTACAATCAGCCTTAGTCAAGCTGCTGGCGGCATCCGTTTCGCTCGATTGTCGCCGCGCCGCCGCCCAAACATTAGCGACATTCGCAGCCGATGACACATTGCTAGCGTTCGCTCAGATTCTGGCAGATCCGACCATCTCTGTCGCTTTGGAAGCCCAAATCGAAAAGCAATTTATCAGCTTGGAGAAGGGTTCATTACCCAAAGTGCTGGAGGAAATCTTCCGCACAACCCCCGATCGGCTACAGGTTCAGCTGGCTAGGGCGTTGGCGGGGTCACCTTCGGGCGCAAGCCAATTGCTTGATCTGGTTGCAGCAGGCCATTCGACACCACGGCTACTGTTGGATCGTGCGGTGAAGGACAAAATAACGGTGATTAAGTCCGGCGACTTAGCTGCGCGTCATGCTCAGATGATTGAAAAAGTGACTCCCGTGAGCGAGTCAGTGCAACGATTGATTGATGACCGGCGCACGAAATACCTCGCCCAATCTGGAGTAGCCTCGGTTGGCGCTCAGGTATTTAACTTGAACTGCGCGGTCTGTCACCGCATCGCAGGGCAGGGAAACGTCGTCGGCCCACAATTGGATGGAATCGGCAACCGTGGTTTGGAACGGTTATGCGAAGATATGTTGGATCCAAACCGCAACGTAGATCGTGCATTCCGGACGCATATCATTGTTTTGAAAGATGGCGACGTCGTCACGGGTTTACCGCGCCGTGAGGAAGGCGAGATCCTCGTTCTGGCCGATGGCACAGGCAAGGAAATCTCGGTCCCTAAAAAGGATATTCAAACACGTCGTGAATCTGAGACTTCCCTAATGCCCGATAATATGGGGGATCTGATGAGTCCGACCGATTTCAACAATCTAATGGCCTACCTACTCAGCCAAAAGGGCCGTTCGGAATAGTTCGAGTAGAATCCGAGGCTCGTCCTAAAAAACCGAGCTCCGGACCAAATACAGAAGAACGCGAAGGCGCATGCTGTCCTTGGTCCGGAGCTCGGGAGATTGATGCTGATGGTTTGGCTGATTTGATTCATACGGAATGTCCCATCAACATTTGGCTGCGTTGCAAAACCTTTTCACGACGATAATGCCGAAGCCTCACGATCTGAGTTTTTTCAGCCAACAACACAGGATACACTAAGAGCGGAAATCCCGAGCTCCAAGCGAGAGCCGCAGCCTCGTTCGCAGCCGTTTTGAGGGCCGTGTGGAGTTGGAGGGTTTCAGTTTCATCCAGCAACCGTTTCAGCAATGTCTCGTTCAGTTTCCTAAACGCCTCCTTGTTGAGCAAGTTGGGTGGTCCTGATTCTGTTTCGCTATCTTTAATTATTTTCATATTTTCACCGTCCGCATTTCTCTGATTCTACTAACAAAAAACCCCCGTCGGGGTTAGCCAACTGGGGGTTTCAAAATCGATGTGAGTTTAAGTTACGATCTTACCCTTGGTTGGCTAAACGAGCAGCGCGACCACTGTGCGAAGGCTTCCACCTTCGCAGTCCGCGACATCCACAACTTAATGTTTGAGACGAAACTCATTTCTTCTTCTCAAGACCCTAAATCGAACTCCATTTTTTGTCAAAATCATTCGATGGCACTTTGGCCCGGAGATCTCACGATTATCCCTTGTCGTCATACCGAACCGTGCTAAGTTTGTAAGACATGTCTGTACCGTCCTCAGAAAGAAAACCTCTCCGCATGGTGACTTGCCCCGGGTGTGGGGCCAAAGTGTTTATTCCAGGGGATCTCGAACCACTGGCGACGGTTCCGTGTAGTAAGTGTGGCACGGAGTTGATGATGCCGATGCACTTGCGACAGTTTGAGTTACGTGCGGCAATCGCATCAGGCGGCATGGGGACTGTCTACCGTGCGTGGGATACCATGTTGGAACGAGAGGTCGCGGTGAAGCTAATGAAGCCCGAGCTCCGACGGGATACACAAGTGCTTGATTCATTCTACAGGGAAGCGCGGGCGACTGCAGGTCTCAACCACACGAATATCATCCACGTTTACACTTTCGATGATTTTGAGGGTCAACTCTATTTAGTTATGGAGATCGCGGATCGCGGAAGTCTGGATGGGCGAATCGAACGCGAAACTTGTGTGCCGGAGTTGGATGTGCTCGATGTGGGAATCAAAGTTGCCTCCGCATTGGACACCGCATTGAAGCACAATTTGCTCCACCGCGATTTGAAGCCGGGTAATATTCTCTACAATGCTGAGGGTGAACCTAAGTTGGTTGACTTTGGTCTCGCCCGCAAAGCCGAACTGGGGCTGGAGGACGAAGGATCTATTTGGGGCACTCCTTACTACATCGCTCCAGAAAAAGTCAAACGGGAGCTGGAAGATTTTAGGGCGGATATGTATAGCCTCGCCGGGACTTTGTATCATGCGCTGACGGGTCACGTCCCGTTTGAAGCGCCGACGGTGGAGGAAGTGATTGCAGCGCATATTCACACACCGCTCACGCCTCCGAATCACGTGGTTCCCGAGATTTCTGAGCCGACGAGTGATGCGATTGCTCAAGCGATGGCGAAGCATCCGGATCATCGGTTTCGTTCCTACGACGAGTTTATTATGGCACTCACCTCGGCACGCAGCCAATTGCTGGTACGAAAATATCAAAGTGGTGGTGACAACGACGCCTACGATCCGCCCCGATCCGACGGTAAGAGTTGGTGGCGTCGATAGTTCGGATCCGCTTCGAGAGTTTCATAAAATCAATTGACGAAGATTTTCCGAACGACGTTTAATCACTTCATGGAGAATCAAATCGAACCACTCGAAAAATTCGGCCCCTACGAATTGCACGAGTTGATTAACACGGGGGGGATGTCGGAAGTCTGGCTAGCCACGGACTCGTCACAAAAGCATTTCGCCTTGCGTCGGATGTTGCCCGTCTCGCCATTCGCTTTTACTCAAAAGCGACGATTCGATCGCGGGTGCGAAATTCTCAAACTGGTCTCAGATCATCCTTTGATTATCTCCTATATTGAACATGGCAAGATTCGCGGCCGTCGCTACATGTTGATGGAGTATCTTGAGGGCCAAAATTTAAAACTACTCGCGGCCGAGGGTGATCCTGTTCTGACGGAGAATATCGCGGCAATTTTGATCGACGCTGCCGAAGCATTGCAGCATGTCCATGACTGCCATTACATGCACCTCGATTTCAAACCTGAAAACGTCATGCTCAGTCGGAATGCCAGTGTGCGGCTGTTGGATTTTGACTTATCAAAACGGCGTCCTGAAAAGCCCGAAAAGTCCAAGGATAACCCGGGCACACCTGCCTACATGTCGCCCGAGCAACTCCAGCGCCAACCATTCGATCATCGGGTGGATATTTTTGCCTTTGGAGTTTCCGCCTTTGAGCTGCTGACAGGTCAAAAGCCATTTCCAGGTGACTCACCGGATCACATCCTTCGCCGACATTTGGATCGCAGCGATTTTGTGGATCCTCGCGCCTACAATCCAGACATCCCGTTGGCGATGGAGAAGGTAATTCTCAAATGTATTGAAACCCAAATGGACGATCGTTACCCCCACATGAGCGTTCTCATGCGAGATTTAGAGTCTGCACTCTGTGTTTGATGGATCCGATCAGCGTGTGATTTTTTGAACCAGTTCAGTGGTGGAGTGCCCCGGGATGAAAGGGAGCAGGACGATCCGCCCCCCGTGTTTTTCCACGACCCGTCGCTCTTCCTGATCCAGCGTTTCAAGGGTATAATCTCCACCTTTCACGTAGATATCCGGCTGCACTTCTTCCAGAAACGTCATCGCTCTAATCTCCGTGAAAATGCACACCCCATCCACGGATTGCAACCCAGCTAGCATTAACGCACGATCCACCGCCTGAACGATCGGACGTCCCGTCCCTTTGAGGAAACGCACAGCGGCATCCCCATTGACACCAACCATGAGGGCATCACCCTCAGCCCGTGCTGCTGCAAGGCAAGAAACGTGGCCCGGATGCAACAGATCAAAGCACCCATTCGTCACCACTAAACGTAGACCCTCCTCACGAATCTTCCGACGCCAAACCCCTAATTCAGAAAAAGCCACAAGTTTTCGCTCAAATATCACCGAGAAAGATTAGAAAAAACAACCACTCCGCACGAGAACCAAAACGACTGCTTCACGGCTCCGCTGTTACGATCTCTCATTTTTTTTGGCGAACTCACCCCGATCGATTACTGTTTGAGCGAAGGGTTTGTTGGTGTGAGAAATAAGCAGATTAAACAACGGGAAAACGGAACTATGATTCTGAATCTTGGAGAAAAAATACATGTTATCCATCGGCAACTCTTTGCTGGGGACGTCAAACGGCATTTTATCGGTCGGATTGAGGGAACTGAAGGGCCATTGGTTCGAGTCCAAGGTTACCTTTTCGCTATGGACACCAAACTGAACCAATTCGCCCGACGCGACACCCTTCGCACGCGGATCATTTCGTTAGATTCCGACTCGGTCATCGTGAATGTGTTGCCCGAACAGGTGGAGATTGAAAACGTCTCCTACGATTACCGTTCACGAGGAGACATCGTGGTAACCGACGGAGGGGATTGGCATTTGGACATCACCCACCTCTGAGTCACAAAAAGACGCAGCTAACGTCATCGGCAAGGGTGCCAGACCTTCCTAATCTTTCCATCCTGACTCACTAGGATGTCGAGGGGTGGGTTTTGCTTTTTGTTAAAACTGGTGATTTCTGGGTTCTCCTGTGGAGGCGAGGAATTGTTTGCGTGGGATAACCATTCCTGAAACAATTGTGCGTCCGTTTTCTTTAAAATATTTGAAGACCGAAGCATGAAATTACTAACTGTCCCTGAACACGGACTGTTTCACGAAGAAAACATGAATTCAAATTTGTCCCGTTTCATAAAACTTGGAGCACAACGACTTCTCCTCGTAGCAATCCTCCTTTCTTCCTTGGTTGCGAAGGCCGAATCTCTCGTGGTGCCAAACCATTCGTTTGAATCGCCTGCGACTACTTTCGTGGATACTCGTGTTGATTCTTGGCAAAAGTTTTCGAAACCGTTTTGGTATGACGAATCTGGAGGTTATTATTGGGATCAATTGATAGGGGGTTTTAAGAACTCCACCCCCGACAAGGCAGATCACATTGATAACGTCGATGGTGATCAGGTTCTTTATCTTTTTGCTGT